>JAPORK010000473.1 GCA_026710285.1 Endozoicomonadaceae bacterium
CAAAACAACGTTATTTTGTTAGTGAAGATCCGGCAGGAGGAGGATATGCCTTTGGTAGTAATAATCCGGTTATGAATAGTGATCCTACAGGTAATGTACCACAATGGGTTGGCACTGCATTTAAATGGGCTGGCTATATAAGTTCTTTTGGGTTAAGTGCACTGCATGCAAAATGGGCTAATATTGCCGGAGAGGTTATCAATGCAGGTTTAACTATTGCTACTTTAGGGGCATCCGCTTATAGTTATGGCGGTGCATTGCCAGGGCTCGCAGTAACCGCAGGGGCTGCGCTTGCAGGCAGTGTACCTGTTGTCGCAGCATCAATACCTGCTAACAAAGGACTCAATATAGTAGGATCTGTTGTAGGTATTGTGCAAACAGCAGCAATGGTCGCAACTGCTGCCATCGATGTCGGACTCTTTTTTACAAAAAAAGTACCATTATCAATGGCAAAGATGTTAATGAATCGTGGAGATATAAGTCTTGAAGACCTTAATTTTCAAATGTTAACAATGACAACATCAGCAGGGAAAAGGTTATCTTTTTCAAAATTTGATATTAGAAAATTTATAGAAAAAAAGCCGTTTCTTCAAATTAATAATGGTTACCTGAAAATAGATAAGTTTGTTAATTTTGATTTTTTATGGAGGCAACTTTGCTCTGAAAATAATGATATTATAGCTTGTGATACAGGATGTATACTCAGTTTAATGGACTACAAAGGCATCCGTATTAAAGTAGAAACATTTCAGATGTTTTTGGACGCTAAATATGCTTTTATGAAATCTGTGGTCGAATCAAAACTATATCCATTGAATGCTATGGTAAAAGCTATACCTGATAAATATTTAAATATTTTTAATATCATTTTGGATAAAATACCCGGAGAGTATAAAATTTATACAGATAAACCAGATATTTCACTGGAAGAAATAGTGAAACATAATGAGTCTGGTATTGTTTTTGTACCGGGTCATGTTCAGTTTGTGTCGAGGTATTCTAACATTATTTGGAACACCTATGAATTTACAGACAAGACGATGAATTTTATAATAGATGAATTATGCGCTATTGAAGATTCACTTTTTTCAAGTATTGATTCCCCGTCTAAAAGAAAAATTTTGGCTTGTAAAATATTGACAAGAGAGAAGAGTAATGGAATGTTTATAGACTAGACGTGGCAAAGTGCATAAAACCACTATTTAATTATCGATGTTTTTAAGGTGTAAAAAAATATACCACTCCTTTTTTATTAAGGCTGTGTTTTTTAGGTATAAGTATCATTTTATACTTTTCTGTTCACTTTATTCCGTATTTTTTAACTTTCATATCAAAATAACCAACAACTATTAACTTAAATATAACAAATAGCCTTTATTACTCCGATGTTTTTAAAATTTCACCTGATAAAAAAAAGATATATTTACTATACGATATTACTATCTGCATTGTTATTCTCATTTAAACAGTTGAATCTGTTTTCATTTGGTATCACATTTCCTATTCTGCTAAAAAATAAAAGTTATTCATATCAATATAGAAAGATACAGCGACAGAGAAAGAATATCTCTGATGATCTTTCTTCATATAATAAAAAAACGACACAGTCAAAAAACATTGTTAAAGAAAATGCAGGTGGAAATACATCATGGTCAAATGCTTTTAATTTTAAGAAAATATGGGGAACACAGATTGATCCACGTACAGGAATGTTGAATGCTCATGTTAAGGCAGGCAGTCTGCTTAGCAATTTAGGGCATGGTCCAAATATTGATCTTGAAGTAAATTACAGCAGTAACGCACATGCTGATACAGATAAACTGGGGCAGGGATGGAGTTGGAATCTTACTCATTTAAATCCAGTAACACATCAGTTAACGACGTCGACAGGACAAAATTTTTATCTGCAAAAAAATAATAATGGTCAGTGGACTCCTTTATATCATAAGCTTAAAGATATACATATTGATGTAAAAAATAATCATTTCATTATCATGTATACCAATGGACTAAAAGAAATATTAAATAATGATGGCTATGAGGTATCGCTT
>JAPORK010000538.1 GCA_026710285.1 Endozoicomonadaceae bacterium
TCTGCCGGAATCATCGTACTCATACGTTGTTGTTAGTGGATATAGTTTTTTTGAAGCATCAAAAAAATAGACAGACTGAGTAGCTGAACGACCATATTGATCATAAGTTGTTTTATTCTTTAAAATCCAGTGACCGGGCATTGCTTTTCCGTCTGGTGAAAGCGCTTCATTAAAACGCATTAATTGTCGTCCTGCTCCATCAAAAATAACTTTGTTCTGCATACCATTGGCAGTTGTGACCAAAACCTGGTTCAGTACAGGAGATATCGTATACTGATAATGGTTGCTGGCTGCAAAAGGAGTACCCACAGCAGTATCTGTTTGTATGGGGCGATCCCAAAGATCATAGTGGTATCGAGTTATATTTTGACCTGATGCATCGACACTTTGTAATACATGATTAGTAAACAGGCTGGTTGTTGTATATGAAGATAGTCGTTTTTTGTTTGTGTTTAGTTCAGTTGCACTCCAGGTTGTTTTACTGTAATCATCACGACTCTTAGTGTAATAATAGTCACGAATAATTGAAGAAAATTGAGTGAATGGTTGTGTATCACCAGTGAAAATAGTTTGTTTTAGTAATCCGTAAGTCAATGCATTATCTTTATCCTCATAGTAATGTCGTATTATATTTCTGTATTGCTGACCTGCACGCTGTATCTGATGATCCAGTACCGAAATATAACCATTTCCTGAGTGGTTTGGTTGTTTGTGATAATAATTACGGGTAATAACCGGTGGTGAAAGCATTGTTACTACATCATTCTGTGCAGGATACAATATTGTTGATTTTGTCAGATTACTGAAGAACCAACCCTTAGGAACAGCAGGACAGGCAGCATCACCACTGACTGGGCAATAATAAATTTTTGTTGAGCGACCATAGCTGTCTGTATGAGAAATGACTCTTCCCTGCTGATCATATTGACTGGTTTCATAAGTGACAGCAGGCAAATCTGAAATGTCTTCATCTCCCCATAATCTGGTAACTACTTTTAGTGGCTGGCTATAATTAGCTGGAAGATCAGCAAAAGAAGAGTGTGCACATCCATCACGCTGATCAGTACGACAGAAGAAGCTTTGTACCTCTGATAATTTATGCTGAGTGTGGTTACTGATTTTCTGATCATCAATTAACAGGTGATATTTATTATAGGTGCGTATTTCTTGAGTAATACCATTATCTTCCAATGTACGGTAAGTATAATTAACGGGTGCTTCAAAAAGAACATCTTTAAATGTACTTATATTTTTCTCCAGCCCTGAATTAAAACCAAGATAATTATGTTCATTATTATTTGCCTGCGTATACTGATAGTGAGTTGTTATCAGGGGTTGACCTGCCCCCGGATCAACTGTTTCTTTGGTCACTACACACAATGAAGCAGTTAACGTACTTCCCGGTAAGCTGACTTTCATTTCATTATTACAATTATATCTGAATATTTTTTTTAATCCTGTAGGATAAATGACCTGTGTGATAAGATGCCCTGTATAACTAAAATGAAGACCATAACTGTTATCATCATTTTGCTGGGGAAGTGTAACCGTGTAGATTTTTCCTTTTTCTTTATTGATCAGTACAGCAACAGGTCGTCCTTCGCTATTTTTACTAATGACTTTGATGTGATTTTCCGTATAGCTGATTATAATACTGTGATGTTCATCATCAGTAACGGATTTTAAAAGGTGCGTACCTTCCTGATAAGAAAAATATACGGACCATCCGTTTTGTTGTGTCAAAGATGTTTCATAGCCTGCATCGTTGAGTGTCTCTCTTAAACCGTTAGCATAAGTAATGATAAGATGATTTTTATCAGTAATGATATGAATATCTTTAAGCTTGTGATATAAAGGAAACCATTGACTATTATTTTTTTGTTGCAGATAAAGGTTTTGACCAGAAGAAGTTATAAACTGATGTGTTACTCGATTGAAGTGAGTAAGGTTCCAGTTCCATCCATAACCCAGTTTGTCTGTATCAGCATATGCATTGCTGTTGTAATTGATTTCCAGGTCGATATTGGGACCATGTCCCCAGTTACT
>JAPORK010000204.1:0-1763 GCA_026710285.1 Endozoicomonadaceae bacterium
GTGAAGAAATAAATAATCAACAACAAACACACATGGTTGGTTATCTAGGAGTAGCTAAATCAATTGATGGTGCAATTAATCAATATTATGAAAAAAATTACAAAAATGATATAGCAGAAGTTCTGACCAAAACGACAAAAGGCACTTATACAGTAAGCCAGTGTAATGTTTACAGCCCTTATGGTATGGTATGGCATCCGCAAAAAACTTCTTCCTTACCATGGTACAAACAGACATTTTGGGGGTTTGATGGTAAACAAACCGATCCTGCTACCGGATGGCAGTTCCTAGGAGAAGGTCACAGAACTTATAATCCGGGTCAACGTTATTTCGTTAGTGAAGATCCTGCTGGTGATGGATATGCATTTGGCGGTAACAACCCGATAATGAACACTGATCCAAGCGGTAATATGCCAAAATGGCTGGGAAAAATTATGAAAGTCATGGGTGATGTCGGTACACTGGGACTGGCAGCTCTGCATAAAAAATGGACCAATATCGCAGGGGTTGTAATAATAGCTGAACTTAGTTTTATGGCTGTAGGGCTATCTGTAGTTGCCTGTGCAGAAGAAATAACACCACTTATTATAGGGGTTGTTGCTTTAACAGCAGCTGACGGTTATCTTTCTATTGCTGCAGCTGCGGTACCTGCTAATAAAGGTTTAAATATTGCAACTGCCTGTACCGGTGGGCTTACTATGGCAGTAGACGTTGCATCCATAGGTGTTGCTTTATTTTCAGCAGCAAGAAGTCTCTTCAGAGCAGTGTCAGGGTTTGCTAATGTAGTTGAACTTGCAGGTACAGAAGCAGGTGCTGAGGGTTCTGCTGCCATGGATGCTTCTGAAGCTTCAGCTGGTCTGGCTAAAAAAATTAGCAATGCTGATACTGTGAGCAGTAAACTTACTAAACTCATCAGGGGAGCAGGCAGAACAGCTGCTTTAACGGGAAACAATAATGATATATTTACTCATGCATTGTATACAATAGCTGATATTGGCATGAACATAAGAAAGCAAACTGACAAATTATTTTTAATTCTTGTTGGCATGCGGGCAGTAGGAGTCCCGGAAGAATTAGCATGCCTTGCAGAATACCTAAACTTAAATAATATCATTTTGTGGGCGAACAGTATAGAAGGTGAAATAGACGGTATTCAGCAAATGATGGATAACTCAAATTTGCAGATTGTCGGCAGGATCAGTAGACTACCAAATGCCATCAAAGCAAACAAAATTATGTTATTACCCTTATCACAACAACCATACCTCACGCATATCTCACACAAAAATTACGGTAGTCGTTATTTGCGTATGATCAATATGAACAATAATTCTGGTAATGTGGGCATGTTCCATAGTATCAATCATATTCTGGGTTCGATTAATAGCAAAGATGAGTACTTTAACGTTTTATAAACGTTACCTAATAAAATATATAAGTCGTATAAAAAAGAAATATAACTCAATTGCTTTTTTATCTTTAAAATATTCATATAAGAATGATTGATTCTAGTTTAAAAGTATTAATTCAGTATTGCATATAGAAACAACCACATAACAACATCAATCAATTATGAGTTGATATTTCATTTTTTACAGCTAAACTTAACTGGTTTTACGAATCGTCTGCTTTTCATAGTTTTGAACTGAATAAAAAAAATAAGAGGGGATATTCCATATGAAACAGCTATTGGTTATGATTTTTTTTTATAGTATCTTTAATTCATCGCTTTCTCATGCATGTACCAGTTTTATTATTAAAAC
>JAPORK010000204.1:1773-2040 GCA_026710285.1 Endozoicomonadaceae bacterium
ACTAATGATCATCCATTCTATGGCAGAACCCTGGAATGGAGTGACAGAAAATTTAATTCGCATTTGACTATTATTCCAAGAAAGCATCGCTTTACTTCTTATTTACCGGGTAATGTAAAAGGTCTGCAGTGGAACAATAAATATGGATATGTCGCCATAAATGTAAAAAATGAAGATATCGTTGTAGATGGTATGAATGAACGAGGTTTTGTGGTCGGTGTATTATTATTCCCTGGCTTTGCAAGTTTTCAGCCATTTAATTTTGAT
>JAPORK010000559.1:0-11063 GCA_026710285.1 Endozoicomonadaceae bacterium
ACGCGTCGGAAATGGTGGCCTACGCCGACCTGGTGCTTCCGGACACCACCTACCCCTTTGTTTGGTTGCGGATCAACAGCAAGCAAAGAACAGCCAAACCCTTTCATAATCCGGCAAAATGCTAAACCAATGCTGCCCACACCAATGACACCGATTATTTTTTTATGCAGGTTATATCCCATCAGACCATCTAAAGAAAAATTATTTTCTTTTATTCTGTTATATGCCTGATGAAGTTTACGATTCAATGTCAGCAACAATGCTGTTGCATGTTCTGCGACCGCTTCGGGTGAATATACAGGGACTCTGACAACGGCAATATTTAACTCTCTGGCAACCTGAAGATCTATATTGTTGAAGCCGGTACAACGTAGGGCAATAATTTTTATATTCCCGCCAGCCAGTGTTTTAAGCACTTCTTCACTCAGATCATCATTGGCAAAAACACATATAGCATCATATGGCAAAGCTAACGCTGCTGTTTTATCACAAAGGCGATCTTTAAAAAATGTAAGAGAATAGCCATACTCATTGTAACGACTGAAGTACTCTTCATCATAAGGGTAAGCGTTAAATACAGCAATTTTCATCAACATTTTCCTCAGCAGGGTTTTTCAGCTATCAAATATTATCCAATAAAAATCTGTTCAATTAAAATACAGTAATTTTTTCACTACCGAACAACCCGTTTGAATATAATCATAAAACTCTTAAAATCAAATTGATAGTAAAAAATATAGTGGATGCTTTATTTTTTTAAATAAATATTTACTAATATACCCTCATTACTATTACAAACGCTTGAATTTTTTTTTCAAATAAGAGATAATGAAGTCTGTGCATCAGGATGCCAAATCACGAAAAGTTATTCTATTAATTCCTTTTATAACCAATAGTTATAAAAAAGAATTAAAGTATCTCATGCAGGTATCACCCTGTGAGCAACCTTTTTTAAAACATTGGAAACTGTATGCTACAACTGCAATCATACGTACTATCGTGGATCAAACAAATTATTATCATAGTAAATTAAAAAAAATCTTCAAAGAAAAAATCCTAAAAGTGAAAGATTATACAAAACTAAATATTTTGCAGTTGGATTGAGAGTAAGCACAAATTATTGTATCAACCCTACCGTTAAAGGAGAATTTTAATGCTTATTAGCACAGCACAAATGACACAAAACTGTCAGTCTCAACAAACAATGAACAAAACAGATGGAAAGAGCAAATACACACAATTAATACACATTGTGAAAAAATTATTTGAATATCTCTCTACAGAGTTAAAATTGCTTTGCAACACCCTTAAAAAGTTAAGTTTTTTTACGTTTTTTAAAAGCGCTCAGCAACTGGAACCTACTTGCATACATGACACAAAAAAAAATAACGGTACAGTAAAAAATATAGCTTATCAAAGTAATGAAGAGATCAGATATTCAGGACAAATGCGACAAGGTAAACCCCATGGCAAGGGCACACTTCTTTTCAGAAATAGTGGCACACATTTAAACGCTTATTTCGAAAAAGGTAAACTTATAAACACTCAAGGAGATCTTCTTGCTAAGTCGGGTAAGATTAAATTTAAGGCAACATTAAATGAGGAAACTAATCAGCTTGAAGGTCACTTAAAGCTAGAGAAACAAGATGATTACTTATATGAAGGAGCATTCAATGATAAAATGGCTGATTCAATATGGCAACCAGAAGGGTCTGGATACCTTAAAAATGCCGATGGCACCAAAACTTGCGGAACATTTCTTAAGGGTTGCCTGGTATCAATAAATGAATCACCAGAGGGTATAAAAAAAGTAGACCAGCCTGCCCCTGTTCTCACAGAGCTGCAAAGAAGAGAAGAAGAAAAACCATATCCTTTAGCAGTCAGTTATCATAAAATGCGCCTTGAAAAATTGAAGGAACTTAGTCTTGATTTATGGAACAGAAGTTTAAAAGGCATCATCGATAGGTTAATTATTTTAGGTGACAGCACAACAGATACCGGTAACATGCATGCAAAAACGGGTGGGATTATTTTATCAAAAAAGGACAGATACCCTAACGGGCGCTTTACTAATGGTCATGTCTGGCCTGATTATTTCCATTCTTTTGAGCAGACAAGGGAGGTGGAAATGATAAATCTTGCACAAGGTGGTAGTTGTGCAGAAGATCCTACAACAATTACGCAAAAAATAGGTCTTTATTCAACCATCGGCAGACAATTTGATCAATATGTAAAAGAACACCAAACTTTCAATGAATCTGACATAGTGATGATAAGAGCTATTGAAAACGATTTTCTACTATTTAAAAAATTAATCACTGATGTTGATAAAATAATAGACAGCGTGCTAAACGTCATCAGACTCGCAGCGGACAAAGGTGTTAAAAATTTTATCATCTCAGGTGCTTTTAATATGGGAGAAACTCCAGCTGCCAAAGGAAAAGAAACTGAACTAACCGCTATTACAAATGCATATAATGAAAAGATGCAACTCAAGCTAGAAGAGCTGCAAAAAGAGCTGGATATAAGAGTGGAATTTTTAGATATGAGACCATTAGAGATAACAGTAAGTAATCTGGCAGAGAGATTAGGTTATTCAAAAGATAAAGGATATTTTGAGACAAATGAGTATATAAAGAGACCATCAGAGGCAATAACAGATGCCATGGCAGGGATATTAGGTTATGTAAAAAATCAAGGATCTTTTGAGGAAAAAGAGAATACACAGAGACAATGTAAAAAGCAACTCCCATATCTTTTTTATGATAAGGTTCATTTAGTGCATGAAATGCATCAGATACTGGCTTCATTCATTGCTGATTTTATACTTGAAAAATGGGGTACATGTCCGGATGAAAGCAGCACAACTGACCAGGCAGAAAGCAGCACAACTGACCAGGCAGAAAGCAGTACAACTGACCAGGCAGAAAGCAGTACAACTGACCAGGCAGAAAGCAGCACAACTGACCAGGCAGAAAGCAGCACAACTGACCAGGCAGAAAGCAGTACAACTAACCAGGAAGAAAGCAGTACAACTAACCAGGAAGAAAGTAACATAACTGACAAATAAGCATTTATATCCAAACTGCTGTAAAAATAAACCTGTAAATAAAAAATTTACCTGCTTTTATTGCACTGGTTGTATAAATTCCTGATATATTAAATATTTATTTTTGTATATTTTGGAGAAATAATGACGGGGCGGATAAAATCGCAAAAAGTATTAATGCGCATTTGCGCAATTAATCAGTTAACAGATTATGTGTTTCAGATCCTGCTGTGCTCTGCTGATGAAGAACCATTAATCTTTTATGCCGGACAGTATCTCATGCTTCATTATTCTGATAAATGCGATGCATGTGCTTACTCTATTGCTTCATCACCTGTTCCGGCAACAAACTATATTGAACTTCACATCGAATGTCGACCAGACAGTAAAACAGCAACAGAAGTAATGCAGCATCTAAAGCAACACTCACATGTGGAAATTACTTTCCCTGAAGGGAACTGTTTTTTAAATGAACAAAATATCCCGGCAACACCGTTAATTTTTATTGCAGCATCTACAGGTTTTGCGCAGATGAAAAGCATGATTGAATTTATAAAAACAACTGATCATGCTTATCCAAAATGGCTTTACTGGGGAGTAAAGCATCACAGCGATTTTTATATAACTGATTTACCCATCCTGTGGGAAAAAGAAGGCTTGATTTATCACCCTGTTGTCAGCAATAAAAATAATCAATGGAAAGGGCGTTTCGGTCTGCTTTATGAGGCGCTGCTTGAGGATGATTGTCCTGATTTCCACAACGCCCATATCTACATAGGAGGATCATCTCAAATGGTTAATGCTTCTGCTGATCAATTCATTGCAGCTGGTTTTTCTGCAAGCAAAATGCATTCTGATGCTTTACTACCACCATAAAATTACAGCAGGCAGCACTCTCAACAAGCTATCTTTTACAATACATCACATTTATCACCGATGTGTTTTTTACCTTTTGCTTTAGCCAGTGAAACCTGTCTTTCACGTTCAGTGAACCGGGCTAACTGATTTGGGCTGGTTTTGTTATAACAGTGAGGGCAGCTTATCCCTTTTTTATAAAATTCAGATTCCGTATCATTTTTATCAATTGGCATACGGCACGCATAACACTGGTCATATTTTCCGGGCTGCAGATTATGAGTTACAGCAACACGCTGATCAAACACAAAGCAGTCACCTTCCCACATACTTTCTTCTTTAGGAATTTCTTCAAGATATTTGAGTATACCACCCTTAAGATGATAAACTTCATCAAAACCCAGCTGCTTTAACCAGGAAGTTGATTTTTCGCAACGGATACCACCTGTACAAAACATCGCAACCTTTTTGTTTTTGCTTTTATCCATATTTTTTTCCACATACTCAGGGAATTCACGGAACGTTGTTGTCTCCGGATTAACCGCACCCTTGAATGTACCAATTTTTACTTCATAGTCATTACGGGTATCAATAAGTATGACATCAGGGTCTGAGATAAGCGCATTCCAGTCTTTAGGTTCCACATAAGTTCCAACGGCAGCATTTGGATCAACACCGCATACACCCATGGTTACAATTTCTTTTTTAAGCTTAACTTTGGTGCGATAAAATACCTGATGGTCTGAGTATGCTTCTTTATGTTCAAGATCAGCAAAGCGAAGGTCTTGCCGCAGCCAGTTGAGCAGGTTGTCAACACCTTCTCTTGTACCGCACACTGTTCCGTTAATGCCTTCTTTTGCTAACAGGAGCGTACCTTTTATACCAAATTCAAGCATCTTATCATAGACTGATTGTTGCAGCACTTTAAAGTTATCCAGTGTAACAAATTTATAAAGTGCAATAACGGTAAATTTCATAATTTTCTCATCAACATGTCGGATTTTAAATCCATAATCTCAATTAACCACATAATCAGTTATATCTTTTAATGCAAATTAGCATGATTTTACTATTTTGTTAAAAAAAATCTGCTCTGTACGATTACAAAAACTATTAATAGTTTTGGTTGTGCATAAAAAGCCATAAAAAAATCATACCAGACACAAAGACAGATTCATTAAGCTTCAAAGTACCGGGTTTTATTTTCGCATCCCTCTGACAGAAAAGGTTTTTAAAAAAGTGCGTCCGATATTTTTAAGTTAGTGGTTATATTACCAAAAGCACCGCTTGATTGAAAGAAAAACTGGGTATCTTCCTGTATTTGATCAGTAATTATGCAAACTTTTGCTAATATACTATTTTGTTAAAAACATATAACCCTAATCAATATATACAACTTGGATTAATATATGGCGATTCCTGTTACTCTGACAATTGCCGGCTCTGACAGCAGTGGTGGTGCCGGCATCCAGGCGGATATCAAAACTTTTTCTGCGCTCAAAAGTTATGGTTGCAGTGTGATTACTGCAATTACCGCCCAAAATACCCAGGGCGTACAAAAAGTAACGCTGTTAAACCCAGATATAGTGGTTGAACAGTGTAAGAGCATTATGAATGATCTCCCTGTTCGTGCCATTAAGACAGGCATGCTGGGTAATTCAGAAATTATTTTAGCGCTTGCCGACCATCTTGAATCATACGCTGCTCTGCCTCCCGTTATTATTGATCCGGTAATGGTTTCAACTTCAGGCGCCCGTTTGCTCGATGAAGAAGCTGTGCATATCTTTAAAACACAGCTGATCCCAAAAGCCTCTCTGATTACACCCAATCTACATGAAGCCGCTGCATTACTGAAAACCGATATCCCAACCAGTATCGACGAGATGAAAGCGCTGCTAAACGATTTACTTGCACTCGGTGGCAAGGCAGTTTTACTTAAAGGCGGACACCTGCAGAAAGAGAAAAGCTCGGATCTGTTTTTTGATGGTAATGAAGTAACATCTGTCACCACTCCTCATGTTGCTACAAATAATACACATGGAACAGGGTGTACTCTGTCAGCCGCCATAACCAGCTATTATGCAAGAGGCTACTCTATGAAAGATGCAGTTATTAATGCAAAATCCTACATTTATCAGTCGCTGTTACATGCCGACTCACTCCGGATTGGGCAGGGATATGGTCCGGTACACCATTTTTCAGCATGGTGGTCCTGACATTTGCTTTTCTAAGTATTGTTTTTCAGACATATTTTTCAGATACCAAACTCTAATTCTCGCAGGTTTGTCTCCCGAAAACATATACAAACCATTTAGACAAATTTTTGTGTGATTTGTTGTTTTGTATGACGGTATTAGTGTACGCTGGTTAAGCGGGGTCGAAGCCAGAAAAACAACCCATTAAAATCAGTAATTCCTTTTATCTCGAAGAAGAAAAAACCTCTCTTAGCCAATTATCCCCTTGCCCAGAAATAACCATTCACTGCATTAGGATTGTTCTTTTCATATTTCAATATGGGTGTAAACTGATTACCCGCTTTCAGACCATTCATCCAGCTAAATTTAGAATTCTTCACTGGAAAGATGGTAAGTTTCTTATTATCGATGGATATACGCAATTCATCCCCACCAGTTATTTCGGGAGTAACAGAAACGGCGGAACTAATACAGCCTCTGCTAAAAGAGTATGTGTTATTGTTTTTGATTTTAATCTTATCTTTGTGGTGATGCCTCCAACGATAAAGATGATTAATCTTAAAAAAACCACATCCCCACCAGTCAAATTTCACTGATACCGTATGTTGCGTAGCATTGTTTATTTTTACAATAGTCTTTTTTTTTGCATAGATGTATACAGACGGGCAGGAACAAAAACACAAAACAATAACCCATAATGATATTTTTTTTATTCTGTTAATAATCATAATAATCACCTTACTCATTAGATTTCTCGTGGTAAATATTTATAAATTAATTTAGTCGTTTATATTTTTGCATAGCATCAAAAAACAATTATTAGCTAAAGCAGTAGTTAATTTTTAAGTGAAATAAATTTTAGTTTTTTTATTTTGTCTGATTATTGATAAATTTCAGTAATCACTATTTATCAGTTTCTCAGTTATTCTTTATGGTTGTCGTGCATTATTTTTCAAACACTACCATCTGCCTCATTGTACCCTGTAGCACTTTAGCTCCAAATTGTCGCACGGTAGTTTCTATATCTTTCAGACCATAAACAAAGTAAAATCTTGTGAATAATTTGCTGCCATTATCTATATAGTCGTAAAACCTCTCACTACCTGCATTAGTTACTTTTAGCAGAACATAGAATTTTCCTCCTTTTTCCAATAAAGTATGTGCTGTTTGTAAAAAATCATTATCTGAATATTCATGGAGAATTTTGCTATAAGCCCCTGCAAAAGATGTCACCTGATTAGTATTTGCAGGATTTATAACAAAACGGGGAGCTTTAGCCTCATTTATATCAAATGTATCAATATTTAATTCGCTATGCGAACACCCTCCTTCTGCCGGACTGCAGGTACCACAACCCAAAACAGCTCTTGTTGACAGTGACAGTGGTTGCGGTTCATAAAAATTTTCCTCTGAGTGGCTTGACGCTGCCAGTGAATTTGCACTGACTTCCATTTCATTGTTTGCAGCAATATCATTTGAGTCACTGCCTATAACAGATAAAGCGTCAAACCATTCAGTTGAATCTGGCGTTGTTGAACTTGCCATTTCTAAAATTTTTGCTGCATCGGCAGCCACAGTTTCAGCCAAACCTGCACCCATAGCTAAAAGACCAAATACAAACAGTGTACCTGCGTAAGTTCCTCCTATAACCATTGACGCCATTTGTAAACCTTTATTGATGGGCTTAGCTGTTGCTGCAAAAACTAACCCGGCGGGAACCATAAAAGCCAGACCAGCACCAAGAGTTATACCATAACTTAAACCTGTGGCAACCCAGGTTAATGCGTTTCCAACTCCCCTGGAAAATTCGTTTTTAATAGTGTTCAAACCTAAGCTGGCAATAATAGTGAACAGCCTGAACATTTTACCCACCCCTTTTGACATATTACCGCTGGGATCATTATTCATTATCGGATTATTATTACCAAATGCATACCCGTCACCTGCCGGATCTTCACTGACAAAATATCGCTGCGACGGATTATAAGTGCGATGACCTGCTCCTAAAAACTGCCAGCCGGTTGCAGGATCGGTTATTTCACCATTAAATCCGTTTAGTACTTGTTGAGTCAATGGCTTTTCATTACTTTTATCATAAGACCACATCATACCATATGGACTGTAAACTCTGTGCTGTTTCACAGTCCATCGTCCTGATATTTTATCTTGTTTTAGTACACTAATTACATCTCCCTTATAATTGCTTTCATACCAGTCAGTAATTACATTGTCGATTATTTTAATTTCCGATGCCGGGTAGTCAACATTGTATACGTTATTATTTTTATCTGTTACAGTTTCTCCACTCAATGATCTTTCCTGATAAATCATCCACCGAACACCCTGTGCAGTAACAGATTTTACTTCTTTTCCCTGACCATCGTAAGTATAACTGTTGACGATACCTCTTGTATTAACCACATGTAATATCTGATTAAAAGGATTGTAACTAATTTTATTTCCTTGACTATCGATGGTCATATTTCCTGCTATATCATAAGTAAAATGATGAATGTCAGATTGCTGATTATTCAGTTGCGTACTGACACAGGTTAATCGTAGCGGTACTTTCTCATTTAAATAATGATAAACCATCGTTTTATGTAATGAGTGCCACTGAGCAGAAGAAGTATCAATTAATTTTTCGGTAACATTTGCAATACGGTTAAGATGTGTAAAACTATAGTGTTGTTGTATAATGGCTGGATCTGCTTCTAAATTATCATTGCTAAATGTAGTATCATGCGGGCATAGTATGCTGTCTCCATAACAATTCATTGCAACCAGATTATCCATATGATCATAGCTGTAATATATTACTGTCTGATGATTTTTATCATCACTACGTTTTAAACGAGTAATATTTCCATCTACATCATAGATAAAAGACACAGTATAAATTGATTTTCCATTGATACTGTCTTTTATTGTACGTACCTGTCCCCATGGATCATAAGAAAGTAAACGTACCATGCCGCTGCCATATACTTTTTTAATTACACGTGAAAAGTGGTCATACGTTAACTGTTCGATCCAGATTATATCTCCCTTATTTTTTTGATATTTTTTACCTGTGGGTCTGGCCAGTGCATCAAAGGTATAAATAATTTTATTATTATGTGTATCAGTACGACTAATAAGGCGATGATAGCTATCATAAATTAGCGTATATAGAGTATTCGGGTATCCGTTAATACTTTTGTGTGTTGCACTTTCCAGTAAACCATCATCCCGGAAATGATAAGCGGTCACGCCGGTATTATCAGTTACAGTTAATGGTTTATGGATAACATGGTCATAATTTACCTGCAAAAACACCTTACCATCAAGGCTATCTTTTGCAGGCAGCCCAATGGCGTTGTAATACAGAGCAATGTGGTGTCTGTTGGGTTTATAGCTATAAGATAACTGACCATTAATATTATAATGATAAGTGGTTTTGTTACCATCTTCTTTTGCTGACCACAGTTTTTGACCTGCTGCATTAAAACCTACCGATTCTAACAGGTACTGACCACCTTTGGCTGGAAGAACCAGATGCTGAATAATATGACCGGTCAAATCATAAACATTATGCAGTGTATCACCCACAGGATTTATTATATCTGTTATATGTCCAAGGGCATCATAACGATTCTGTACTATTTTCCCCATCGTATCTTTAGTACTAACAAGGTGATTAAATCCATCATAAGTCATCCTGAAAACTCTTGCTTCCGGAAGCTGATCTCCCTGAACACAGAGTGTTGTTACAACAGGTAACCTTCCTGATATTGCAGGTAATATAATGTGCTTTACTGGTTTTCCTGTCACATTATTGAGATCAATTGCTATGGTAGTACGGTTATTCTGTATATCTTGTGTGTAATGGATTATACAACGCTGCGCATTATCATATTTTGTTACTTCCGTCTCACCATCGGGCAGATGTTTTCTAAGCAAGCGTCCTAAAACATCATAATCAAAACGAGTAGTCAGAGCTATTGGTACTCCTTTTCTCTGACCACTATCCATATAACGAGTGACTTCTGTTACTTTTCCTTCAGTATTATAATTTATTTGTGTTTGTTGTTGCCATAATCCGGGATGAAGATGACCCTGAAGATCAGTTTTTTCAATGTAAGTAGCTAATTTCCGTCCCAAACCATCAAAAACTATCTCCTTTTGCATACCATAAGGAGTGGTCATAATGATACTGTTATTGTTTGCAGACAATATATATTGATAGTGGGTTGTCGTTTCAAAAGGAGTACCAACTGCATCAGTTCGTGCTGTTAGTCGACCCAGTTCGTCATATCTGAAGGTTTGAGTATTTTGTTTATCCGCAGAAGTAATTCGCAGTATTTTAGGGTAAAATAAGCTTTTCTCAACAACAGATGACAAAACAGGTTTATTATTAGCAATATCAGTATAACCTGAGATAATCTCCGTACCATTTTTACCTAAAATATACTGATAATGATGTATAACAGATTTAACACTTCCCGCAGGTAAATTTTCTCCTGTTAAGCATTTTTTTTTTAACAAACCATACGTCAAAGCGTTTTTATTATCCTGATAATATTGACGTGTTTCTGTTCTTTGCATTTTACCACTTTGGATTATCTTTTTATAGAGTTCCAGTGTATATCCTGGTTTGTTTCGGTTGATTTCTTTTTGATAATCCATGGCTGTTATCACTGGATACGCAAAGATATTTTGTTGAACAGGGGCTGGAAAAATTTTTATTCTTTCCTCTAAAGAAACTGTGGACCAACTATCGGGTTCGGCAGGACAATGAGTGTCTCCACTGTGTGGACAATAAGTTATTTCTGTTCTGCGACCATAACTATCAGTTTGACTTATTATTTGTCCGTTATCGTTATAACGTCTTTCAATAACTGTCAAGGCAGGTGCAGACTGATTATCACTCCAGTTTTTAGTGATTATTTTTAAAGGCAGAGAATAGGTAACAGGCAACTGAT
>JAPORK010000559.1:11073-19358 GCA_026710285.1 Endozoicomonadaceae bacterium
GTATGGCAAAAGTAAGACTGGGTTTCACTGAGTAGCTTATTATTTTTATCACTGATTGTTTGACTGTTAATTAACAGATGATATTTATTATAAGTTCGAATTATTTGTATATTTCCATTATCTTCTTTTGTCTGATAAGTATATCTGGCTGGTGCTTCAAACAGTATATCCGTTTTTGATCCGGGTATTTCAGTTAAACCGGAATTATAACCAAGATAATTATGACTATTACTGTTTGTAGTGGTATATCTGTAATTTATTGTCACAGGGGGTTGATTTGCACCGGGGATTGTCACAGTTTGTTTGATAACACAAACAGGTATAAACGACTGATGATGAAAAATAGTAGGTGATTTCATGTCATGCTCACAATCATAAGTAAACTTTTTCTCCATTCCGGTAAAATATTGAATGTTATTTAAAAGTCTATGATCGTTAAAATTATTACTATAATTTAAATGAACTAATCTGGAATTATCTGTTATTTTCTGATTATTATTTTTAGGGAACCAAATATTACGAACTTCATCATTCTCTAAATCAAGACGCATATTTACCGATTGTCCCTTTACATCATAACTGGTTATCAGAAGATAATTTCCTTTTCTCGTCAGCAGAATTGAATGACCGTTATCGTCTGTAATTTTTTTTAATATATTGCTTCCGGGAATATAGCTAAAATTAACGCCATCTCCATTTTGTTGTTCAAGACGAACTTCATAACCATGACTATTTAAAATATCTCGCAATCCATTTGCAGAAGTAATCACAAAATGTCCTTGTTGCTTAGTAATAATGACATCTTTTAGCTTATGATACATGGGGTACCAACGACCATTATTTTGCCTTTCCAAAAAAAAGTTTTTTTCTCCCGCAATGCTTAACTGATGGGTTATCAGGTTATAATGTGTTAAATTCCATACCCAGCCACACCCAAGATTATCCGGATTACCTCTTACAGCACTGTTATAATTTATCTCCAAATCAATATTGGGACCATGACCAAAATTACTCAGTAACATCCCAACTTTTACAGAAACAAGTAGTGTTCCTGTTCTTGGATCAACTTCACTGTTTTCGTTTTTAGCAAAATTAAACGAATTGGACCAAATAGATAGATTATTATTTTCTGAAGTCAGTAACAGATTAAGATTTTTAGTTATATTTTTTTTATTTGAAGCATGTTGTTTAAGTAGTATTTTACTATCAGTATCATAACGATATTGATCACCCTTTACTTTTTCGATGGCTGAACTAATTTCTCCAAAGGAAAAAGATAACATTGAAAATAGAAACAGATAGATAAATTTGCGTAATTGTTTAGCAGGGGTGTTCATAATTCATATTTATACCTTTATATAAATGGGTACTGATTAAATTCTAAAGTATCAGGTCTTATTTTCAGACAAATTTTTAATAATGACGATTTATGAAAAATTGTATTTAGTACTTTTTGTTTGAGCGGAAATATAATTATATTACAGTATTTACTTAAACCCCAGCTCGGAGATTTTTTGGCACAATATACTATGTTTTATGTCATTATTTTCAAAAATATGTAGTTATTACCGCAAAGGCGGGAATCCATTAAAGAATAATAATCACTGAAAATATAACTTCCCTGTTACGGGATTCCGACAATCCCTGCCGGAATGACGCAACTTTTAAGTGCTATTTATTTGTTAATGAAGGATTTTTATTAAACTAAAAACTCCGAACTGTCGTTACTTAAATCTAATTCTGCTTGTGAGTTAAAGAAAAGAAAAAAGCTCTATTATATAGGATTAAGATTATCAACTTAAGTTTCATGTTTTTAAAAAAGTAAGTTTATTTTTGGTTGGATTATAAACACCTCAGTTCGGAGGTTTATACAAGTATCCGGCACACCTTAATAGAAATTCTTTGACATCCTCCTTTACTTAAAGCTGTCTCTTAGTCACATTTTTTAGGCTATGGCTTTTACTTTGGAAGGTTTGTCTTATGCCAAATATACCAGCCTTTACTGAACACACCGTGGGCTGAGCTTGTCGAGGTCCAGCTGCTTTTGACCTCCAGGCTTCGACAAGCTCAGCCCACGGTTTTATGCCAAAAAAACCGGTATATTCAGTAGCAGACAGCCTGTCGGCGTAAAATCGGAGCTTAAAAAATGTCACTAAGAGACAGACCCTAAAGGACGGGGTTTTACGGCATACCTAATAATTTATTTGGCTATAAAAAATTTTTTTGTTGTTTTTAAGCGTTAAACATTTTTTCCTGAATGTTAATATCTCTGTTTTTCTGGTAGCGAATGCTGTACATTTTCATTATATTTTCATGCATTTTTTAAATTCGACACATTTATACGCAAACAAGCATGCTGCATAGTCTGTGCATCATGCTTGTTTTGCCAACTATCTCAGGCGCTATTACTTTACCTGCTGTTGATTTTATTTTTCAGAAAACTGTTTTTTATCGACATACTTTGATGACAGCATATTCTCATTAAAGTATTTAAAGAACGGATTTTCTGAATTAAGAATCAACAAATCTTTAGGAGATTTGAATGATGCTTTATATGAAATCAGACTTTGATAAAATGAGTAAAAAGATATATCCATATTGTAAGCCTTTGCATAAATCTCAGTTGCCTGAGCATCTCCTGAGCCACGAATAATATCTGATTTCTTTTGTGCATTAGCCAGGATAATTTGTTTTTCTTTATCAGCATTTGCCCGAATACCCAGCGCAGCTTCCTGTCCTTGTGCAATATATTCACGGGCTTCTTTTTCCCGCTCAGACTGCATACGCTTAAATACAGATTCACTAACACTTGCAGGCAGATCAATCTTCCTGACCCGGACATCAATCACATTCAAACCCAGCGTTTTTGTGGTTACAAGATCGATGCTTTGTGTGATATCTCTCATCAACTCATCGCGCTGCCCTGAAACCACATCTGTCAACTTTAAACTACCAAACTTATTTCTCAGTCGTGATTCAACTCTTTGCGACAACAGTGTATTAGCACGTAACATATCTCCGGAGGTTGCACGGTAAAAGGACTGTACATCAGTAATACGCCATTTAACATAAGCATCAACAATAACAGCCTTTTTCTCTTGTGTTAAAAACCGGGATGAAGGCAGCTCTGAGGTTTGCAGACGACCATCAAATATCACCAGCTTATCAATAACAGGCATTTTAAAGTGTAATCCGGGTTTAATATCTGTTTTGGTTATCTGTCCAAACCGCAAAAGTAAACCACGCTCCTTTTCTGAAATAACATAAAAGCAACCTGACACAGTTAGCAATACTATAAGCAGCAATATAGCCGCAGAATAAATCATTGTTCTGCTCACTGATTACTCCTTCTTATCACAGAGTTATTCTGATTCTTTCTTTGCATGCTGCTCATCGCCTTGTTTGCAAGAGTACTTTTTTCTTCGGTGGAAAGCTCATCTGAACTTTCTGATGAGTCTGCTGATTTTCGTTGCATTAATTTATCCAGCGGTAAATAAAATATATTCCCCCGACTATTACGATCCAACAGTACTTTTGTGCTGTTAGATAGTATATTTTGCATCATGTCCAGGTACAGGCGTTCACGGGTAACATCAGGCGCTTGTCGGTATGCGTTGTAAATGTTTAAAAATCTTGCACTTTCTCCTTCTGCAAGCGCAACAACTTTCTCTTTATAAGCATTGGCTTCTTCGATCAGCCGTTGTGCCTGACCTCGTGCTTCAGGGATAAT
This sequence comes from Endozoicomonadaceae bacterium, assembly GCA_026710285.1. Lineage (GTDB taxonomy): Bacteria > Pseudomonadota > Gammaproteobacteria > Pseudomonadales > Endozoicomonadaceae > JAPORK01. The sequence continues at coordinate 14,804 of JAPORK010000559.1, forward strand.
CTGATTAGAATAAGCCTGCGCATTATTCTTTAAACGCTCTTCGTCTTCACGTGCTTTGATCACATCATCAAAAGCCATCTGTACCTGTTTTGGTGGTTGTGCACTTTCCACGTTTACACGTGAAATGGAAAGCCCTGTTCCATAATTATCAAGATATTGCTGAAGTCGTCTTTTTACTTCATCAGCTAACACCTCTCTTCCTTCTGTGAGTACACCATGCATTGTTGAGCTACCAACAGCGTGGCGTAAGGCACTCTGCGTTGCCTCTTCCAGACTGAGCGTTGGGTTAGCAACGTTTAGTTCATAGGCTTTGAAATCACTAATATTATATTGAACTGAAAGTGCTATCTGTACAATATTCTCATCTTGTGTCAGCATTTCCTGATTTAAACGATAAACTCGGTAATTGGTTACCTGAGCCTGATAGCGTTTTTCAATGGGAGGAAAATAGACATGAAGCCCTGGTGAAACCGTTTCAACATACTTTCCAAAACGCAAAATAACTGCACGTTCTTTTTCATCAACAATATAAATTGCCTTATAAGCATAAACAACAATTGCTACAAACAGGATAAGCCACAAAAAAACAGAAAAACTACTTTCTGGCTTTGTTTTATTACCATAACCTCCGGGAGATTTAGTACCTTTACCTCCAAGCATACCACTTAATAACTTTTGTAGTTTTTTGAATGCTTCATCTAAATCCGGAGGACCTTTACTACCCTTTTTTCTGTTTCTGCTTCCCCATGGATCTTTATTGTCGCCACCTGGTTCATTCCAAGGCATTAGCCTTCTCCATAAAAATATTAAATAAATTTTTGTTTACAGCTGTTTAGATATTTAGCCTGATTTACACAGTTACCTGTAACATATACTAAACAATCTTTAAAAGTATACCAAGATTCCCTGTTAATATATTATGTGCACTACAGTTATATTTTTGCTGCCCTGTCTGCTTTAAAATATATTGCAGACAAAATTTTTTTTCATTTTGGCAGAATTATATTTTTTTGCCAGCATTTACCTGCTCAGAAGGTTCATTTTTTAATAACTGGTGAAACTTATCAGCGGGCATGCGCACTTCCAGAGAAATACTGCCATTATCACAAACATGTTCAGACAATATAACATCTAAAGCGTATAATTGTGAGCGTAAACGACCTTGCGAATGATCAAGAGTAATGGTTGTATGAATAATATTTTTCGTAAGCCTTTCTGCTATTGCTTTTATTAGCAGATCAAGACCGCTTCCGGTTAAAGATGAAACCCATACTCTCTGTGGGACTCCAAACTCATCACGATCAATACCAGGGGTAATGTCAGGCAGTTGGTCAATCTTATTATATACAAGCAATTCAGCTGTTTTTTCTGCACTTATTTCCTTTAGCACATTGCGGACCTGAACGATATTATCATCTCTCTCTTCACTTGTACAGTCAACAACATGTATCAGCAAATCAGCCTCTGAAGACTCCTCAAGTGTTGCCTGAAAAGCTTTAACCAACTGATGAGGCAGATGTCTGATAAAACCTACAGTATCTGCAACAATGACGGATCCCAGTTCAGGAATATTTAGCTTGCGCAATGTTGTATCCAGGGTTGCAAAAAGCTGATCCTGAACATAAACACCAGCAGCTGTTATAGCATTAAATAACGTTGATTTCCCTGCATTTGTATAACCTACAATGGAAACTGAAGGCATTCCTGCCCGCTGCCTGGATCTGCGTGTTAAGCTGCGCTGTTTTCTTACTTTTTCAAGCTTTTTATTAATAGACTTTATCCTGATACGAATTAAGCGTCTGTCAACTTCCAGTTGCGTCTCTCCAGGTCCTCTCAAACCCAGCCCACCTTTTTGACGTTCAAGATGTGTCCATCCTCTTATCAGGCGGGTACTTAAGTGTTCCAGTTGTGCCAGTTCAACCTGCAATTTACCTTCATGCGTGCGTGCTCTTTGTGCAAAGATATCCAGAATTAAACCAATACGGTCGACCACTCTGCACTGAAACTCAGCCTCAAGATTTTTTTCCTGCCCTGGATAAAGTGCGTGGTTGAATAAAACCAGCTCTACATTTAAAGATTTTACATACTCTTTTATTTGCTGAACTTTACCTGAAGAAATAAAGTAGCGAGGATTGACTTTTTTATTTTTAACTGTGATAAGATCAAGCACTGTAATTTTTGATGCGGCTGCAAGCTCTTTAAACTCATGTACATCTTCCCGTTCAGACTCCTCAGCCATTTCTGAATGAACAAGTAATGAACGTTCTCCCCCTTCATGCCTTTCAAAAAACAAGATTTACCCTCTTTTGCATAATATAAAACAGACCGTCATATTGATTAAAGAAAAAAGTATAGTCTACCGCCTTTATTCTTATAATGAAAACAACTTATATGCCTGTTTTGCATTCATCTGAAAAATTTCCGCTGCTGCAGAAAACTAAAAACATTTTCAAATGTATTAGTTTACTCCAAAATAAAAATAATTCTTTTAGTTGAAACAACAAAAAAGGTTGTACAGCCCAAATTTATTATTTTTACGGTAATAACTCATTATTGAATCCAGATAGTGGATACTTTTAATTTACAGAAAGTATCTCCAGATATTTTTGCTACTCCAAAGAAATCTGCTATTACAAAAAAGAAGAATTTTTATTCTCTGATTAATAAAAAAGCATACTTTTTTTTACTATTTACATAAAAAGAAACACTACTCTAAAACAAAATCAATTACAATTTTGTATTAAAATAGCTTTCAAAACAGCAAATGCTATTTTTTTATGCAATACATCAACAACTGTCTGGACAGTTTTCGTAATAGTATTTATTCTGGCGGTTTTTTTAAATATGAGAAATAAAAAATGCAAGACAATGAGTTTTATTTGTAAAATATACTTTTTACATAAAACTGTCCATACTTTTGTTGTGTAAAAATAAATTTCTTAATTAACTGTTTCGTTATTTTCTGATCCCTGAGTTGAAGGTAAACTTGTTGGACGTGAAGGAACAACAGTAGAAACGGCATGTTTATACACCATCTGGCTTACAGTATTTTTAAGCACAATAACATATTGATCAAATGATTCAATTTGTCCCTGAAGCTTAATTCCGTTCACTAAATAAATAGAAACCTGTATGCGCTCTTTCCGCAACATATTTAAATAAGGGTCTTGTAAAGAATGCCCTTTTGACATCTTCGTACTCCTTTCTGTACTAATTAAAATTAAAAATAAATTCAAACTTTACCTGTACCTTTAAAAAGTAATGAAAAGTTGAATTTTCTGTTTTCTGATGTTTAGTAGTTTATATCATTGCTGAGCACTATTAAACAAAGTATCTGTATTTTTTTACAATTAAAAAAATAAACTCTCTACTTTTGCCTAAATGAAAAACAGCTTACAATTGACATGACATCAGCTAATAATGTCTCAGAAAGACTATCAAACCAGCTTACATTGCGCCAGCTTTTTAACCATGTTAGTTGTTTTTTTGCTAACTGTCTTGTTGCAATGACGCATTTTTCTATTAAATTTTCAATCTCTCCATTATTTTCTGTGGACTCTAAAAACTCCCATGCTTGACGATAACCAACCGAACGCATTGAAGGTAGGTGTAAATTTAGTGTTCCTCTCGCTCGCAACTGCCTCACTTCATCAATAAATCCTGACTCAAACATCTGCTGGCAACGCTGCGCAATTTGCTCATGTAAGAATTTTCTTTCTCCGGGCGCTATCGCAATATTTATGTAGTGATAAGGCAAATTGTTGACCTGCTCTTCATGAAAAGCAGTTAATGTTTTTCCTGTCAGGATATAAACTTCCATTGCACGTTGCAACCGCTGTGAATCATTAGCGTGCAAACGCCGCGATGTCTCCGGATCTACTTTTGCCAGTCTGTTATGAATTTCAGACCAGCCATACCTGCATGCAATTTTATCAATTTTACAGCGGACGTGTTTATTTGCTGGCGGTAATTCGGCAATACCCTGCGTAAGAGCCTTAAAGTATAGCATTGACCCTCCAACAAGGAGTGGAATACTCCCTTTTGCAACGATATTTTGCATTTTTAGTAAAGCATCTCTTCTGAACTCAGCAACAGAATAAGGTATTTCAGGTTCTCTGATGTCAATCAAATGATGGGGGTAACTGCGTAATTTCTGTGCATGCGGTTTAGCTGTACCAATATCAAGTCCTTTATAAACCTGAACTGAGTCTACACTGATTATTTCGCATGGTAAAAGGTCATGCAACTGCATTGCCAGAGCGGTTTTTCCTGACGCCGTAGGTCCCATCAGACATATGACCACAGGTTTTTTTTTAAATCTGTTTACATGCATTGTTGCGTAATAATCTCGACAATAATCAGATGAGAAAAGGAATAAATACCCGACATAACCGTGAATTTTAACACATTAACAGGAAGTGGACGCAAACTTTTTACATAATAATTACTATACAGTGCCGTAAGAAGCCTGTAAAAACCAACCTGATTTACAATCAAGTTGTTGATATATAAGCATTTTTTACAGTAACATTAAAATAATTGCGTATCTGAAGAA
>JAPORK010000224.1 GCA_026710285.1 Endozoicomonadaceae bacterium
TTGGCTGGAGTATGGGTTCTCGCATAAAAGCAGCATTAGTTTGTGATGCTCTAAAAATGGCTCTCTGGCAACGAAAACCAAAAGCCGGGCTAATTGTGCATTCTGACCGAGGAAGCCAATATACCAGTGATAGTAACTTCTCAATAACCCGGGTTATTGAGAAGTTACCGAATATTGTTATTTGGAATATTTTAAAAACCTAAGGTCCAACCGGTTTAGAAGCGTGCGTGCGGTATAAACAACATACACAAAGCGGTAAGCAACACATATACTATTATCATGCCGCGTATAAATTCCACACCCATAGTCGCAATAACTACAAGAGATACATTTTTGTATTTCTTGTAGATTTGCGATAGACGGGGGATGAATCCTGCTATAACACATTCTAATAATATATATATAAAAAAACAGCTCAACCAACCTGCCATAAATCAGAACTCCATTAAAATATTGTTATTCAGGGTAATTATTTTTGTTTCAGCAGTATTCCGCCAGAAATGTAGTATGTGTGTTTGCCTGGTTTGGCGGCAGAGCAGCTTTTTTCAGTTAGCATATATAAACCCTAATAGTGTACTTTTAAAAATTATTTAGTAACTCCCGTGATTGAAACATTCTGCGACATTCTGCAACATTCTGAAACATTCTGCAACAATTAGTTTTATTAATTTTTGAAAAATAACGGAAAATGAAACACCCGGAAACATACTGAAACAATTAGTTCATTCCCTGCCGGAATGATAAAGTTATTTCAGCATCAGCAGTTTAAAAGCAAGGATTTTTATTATTCAACCAAAAACTCCGAACCAGAATTTGTGTATAAAAGACAGCCTTTAGGGAGGGGAGGAGGAAGTCAACTCATAATGTTGGTACTATAAATAAGTTGTTTATTTTCTGTCTATGGAAAATAAATTGTTCTTGGAGGAAAATATGTCAACAGTATAGAATATAAAATTCTTCGTGGTACCGCTTCCTCAGCATGAGAAAATAATATGTTCTCAATAATATCGCATGTACTTATATAATAGGATACAGAATTACCGTTGAAGTCATAAGTGAACCACCAGGTATCAGTTACTTTGGATATAACCTGTGTATGTCCTGCAATTGTAACAGCATGTATTTCACCGGAATTTTTAATAACTTGTTCTAATGAAGTTATTGTTTTCTGATAAATAAATAAATCGCCTCTGTCACTTACTGTTTCCAGAAGAAGAAAAAAATTGCTCAGGTAGTTATCTGTTGCTGCTTTTAATACTTCTTCTTCAATATTTCCACTTTCGAAGAGCAATCCCGCACAGAGCAGATCTCTTTTAGCGACTAAAATACTTTGTAAAAAAGATAGATTCACAGGTCTTTTGGTTATCTTTGCTGTAGCAAGAATGCATCCGGTATCACAACGTATAAGTTCGTTTGGTGTTGCTGTAATAGCAAACCAGGCATCCTGGAGCTGATTAAAATCTAATGAATTGAAAAATAAATCATGATTTTTTTGATAAAAAATATGGGGTATCATATTTTTTAACCATAACAGAAGACCTGAAGGATACTTGTCATCCCCCTCTGTTAAAGGCAGGTAAATTCCCTTTGTTACAGGCATGTAAATCATATTCACAGATAAATCTTTTAGTTGAATTTCCGGAATGCTCATTACTGCTTTTGTCATGGATGTTGCAGAATCAGGTACAAAAAAAAGTCCCATGTCTGCAGCAGAGGTAACTGCCATCGCTGCCATTTCTATACCTCCTATAACAGAAGCTGCGATGTTCAACCCTTTATTAGCAGGTATAGCGGCAGCAACAACTGGAACACTGCCTACAATAGTAGCACCAGCTGTTACAGCAGACGCTGCTAGTGTACCTCCGTAAGTGTAAGCGGAGGCACCTAAAGCAGCAATAGTCAAACCAGCTGTAATCACGGTACCTGCAATATGTGCCCACTTTGCATGCAGTGCATTAAGTCCAAAAGAACCAGCGTAGCCTAACCATTTGAATGCAGAGCCAAGCCATTGTGGCATATTACCGGTAGGATCACT
>JAPORK010000315.1 GCA_026710285.1 Endozoicomonadaceae bacterium
AAGGTGATGTCACCGGCGTACTTACCAAAACTGCAAATGATGATTACAGCCTGAGCCAGCGCAATGTTTATAGCCCTTACGGCATGGTATGGCATGCACATTCAGTCGCTTCATTGCCATGGTATCAGCGAACTTTAACCGGTTTTAATGGTGAACAAACTGATCCTGCCACCGGCTGGCAATTCCTGGGAACAGGTCACAGGACGTATAATCCAAGTCAGCGTTATTTTGTCAGTGAAGATCCGGCAGGTGATGGTTATGCTTTTGGTAGTAACAATCCAATAATGAACACCGACCCAAGTGGTAATTTTCCCAAATGGATGGGCGGTATGATGCACATATTGCGTCATGTGGGTACACTGGGACTGGATCATTTTCATAAGAAGTGGGCTAATATTATCGGAATTACAGCAGTAGTAGCGATTGCTTGTGTTGCCATCGCTGCATCTATAATAGCTGGAGGTGAGGTAACACCTATGCTTGCAACCGCCGCAGGTTTGACCTTCTTATTGCGGTGGACTTGCAATAGCATCAGTTGTTGTTCCCACAAACAGAGGCTTAAGCATTGCCAGCATGGTTGTTGGTTCCTTAGCCGCAGTCGTAGATATTGCAGCAATACCAGTTGACGCTGTTTTTGAAGGATTGCAGGGAGCTTTCTTTGCTGATGGTGCAGCCTCGATGGATATGTCGGCCAGAGATGCTGCTAATATTAGTGAACATACATACAATACTTTAACCAAAGAGCTTGCTGATTTCACAAAACAGAAAGGAAAGGCTTTCAATTTAAAAATACCTGATAATGAAACATTCAAAGCCGTATGGAATAAAATAGTTAATATTGGAATAGGAGTAAAGAATAATACCGATAAATTATTCCTGTTGCTTGCACAACTAAGATCTACAAGGGGTCAGGAATGGTCATTGGAATGGCTGGCAGATTATCTGAATGCAAAAGAGTATGGTGTGGGTGCACGTCCTTATTTTCCAACAATAGTGAATCAAGAAAGATTCTTTACTGAAACTCCATATCTGGATGAACTGGATCACTTTGATGCACTTGACAATATGGAAAAGGACAATCAATTTTTGATACACGCTTCAGAAACGCATCCATATTATACTTATGGTAGTAAAGTGGGAGATGATGAATGGGAGCTAATCCATGTGGACCAAAATAATCAAATATCTTCAGAGATACTCAATGAGGATGAAGCTTTTGATTTTATTAAGGATAAGAATACATACAGATTTCGTGACTAGAATATAGTTTTATTAAAAAACAAGACAGATCTGTCGGGTAAAAGTCAGAGCTTAAAAAAAAACAGGTATAAGAAATAGACTTTACCCGATACTTACCCAGTGAAGCGGACCAATATCTAATGGGCTTCACCTCGGTTGTTTCTGATGCCCATATCAACCTGTATCAACAATTCACAGAACATCCAACCTACACTCCCACAATCTCCGTTTGAAACCTATAAATTAAATTACAGAAATATCTTTTTGATAGTGGATCAAATATATTTATCTTTAAAATACAACTATAGTCGTTTGAAAATATCATCACAACTCATTCAAAAAATCAATGTACACAGGATTAGATATTTTCTGTGCAGATTTGCAGCTAAACAAATTGAACAATATGAAACTTTTTTGGTAGTTTCAAAATCTAAGTAATCGTTAATGCTTTTTTTATGGTTTTTTATTTGCTGTTTTTATATTCGTTTAAATATGGAGATTTATATGATTTATAATTTTTTAAAGACCAATATCACCCCTTTACTTTTGCTATGCTTGATACTTTATTGTGAATTAATTTGCGGAGCATCACCACTTTCATTTCAAAACTTACCCAAAAAAAATAAAAAAACAACTATTGTCGCTAATAAACTTCACACAATAAATAATCAGAAAAACAATATAATTCCTAAAAAATTAAGAGATAAGGTTAAAAAAAGCTCATTAGCTGTAGCACAAGTCAGTAATGGCTCATCTCCCTGGTCTAATGCTGTTAATTTTTCAAAAAACTGGGGC
>JAPORK010000031.1 GCA_026710285.1 Endozoicomonadaceae bacterium
TACAGACAATTTTCAAATCATCAAAAATCCAGTGTTTTGAAATTGAATGGGTATAAAACAACAGTAAAAGAAGGTATATTTCTGATTATGTTGAAAAATGAGACACAAATAACAACCAATGCAGCGGAAGAGATCAATGGCAGAACAAGTTTATCAACTTAAAAACAGTTTGCTACAAATAAAATCTTTCACTTTGGAAGTATCACTGTAAGAAGTTACCACGAGCGACATGAGATAATTATCTGTATGATACTTTTTACTTTTACTGAAAATAGTATTATACAGATAACAACTGTACCTAATCATTTACAATCGGTACTTTTATATCTGGTATAAAGCAAAACCATAGTTGGTCATATAAAGCATAATATTTGCTCAGAGTATTACCGTTAATATAAATTGTGTTATTAAGTACTGAATTTTAGTGCTGCTGCAAAAGACAAGCAAATTTTACTGTATTTTGTCTGTTTTTTTAGTGAATTAACAAAATATTTGTTAAAATTTTTACTGCTTTACAGGGAAAAAGTATATGAATATACATCTTTCAGGTTTAACTCTTTTAGTTTTTAGTATTGTTGTTTTATACATTGGTCATTTGATTACAAAAAAATTGAACTGGCTCGAAAAATATAATATCCCTGTATCTGTTAGTGCAGGTCTGCTGTTTGCAATTTTATTCAATATGCTTTTATTTACAGATAAAATAAAAGTGACTTTTAACCTTGAAATAAGAAATTTATTTCTGCTAATATTTTTTGCAAGTGTTGGTGTTTCTTCCAAAATAAACCAGCTGCTCAAAGGCGGAAAAACTTTTTGTATATTGCTGGCAGTTATGTTTGTGTTTATTATTTGCCAGAATATTATTGGTATTTTAGGTGCATTTATTTTTAAGCTCCCTTTAGTTAATGGACTCTTTGCAGGTAGCATTACCTTTGCCGGCGGACATGGAACAGCTATTACCTGGAGCAAATATTTTGCTGATATGGGCATTCATGGTGTAGAAGAGTTTGGACTCATCGCTGCAACTATTGGGCTTATTTTAGGTGGGCTGGTAGGAGGACCTGTCAGCTATAGCCTGATTAAAAAATATTCACTGATAAAAACACAGCGGCACTTATTTGATGCTAATGCTGATCCTGCTGATGTCAATACCACGCCCTCAATGTCTAAACAGATTATAATCGATGCTGCAAAAGCAATGCATACAATATTTGAAATCTCACTAACTGTAGTCTTGGGCACTTTTATCAATAAACAACTTAGGGAGCACGGCTTGATCATTCCTGATTTTTTAGTAGTTCTCATTATTGGTATTATAATTTCCAGCATTGCAGAAATAGTGAATAAGCGAACAAATGAGGGGCTACTCAATATTTTTGGTGAAATTAGCCTTGATTTATTTGTGGTAATGACACTTTTTACTCTTAAGTTTAGTAACTTATCTCATGTCGCAATTCCTCTGATTGCAATTTCTTTAGCCCAGGCAACTTTTATAGCTTTTTTTGCATATTATGTATTTTTTCGTTTTGCTGGAAAAAATTATGATGCTGCTGTAATGGTAGCTGGATTCATTGGTTCAGGATTAGGTGCAACACCGGTAGGTATGGCAAACGTAGAAGCAGTTATTCATCGTTTTGGCATATCACACAGAGCACTTTTATTGATTCCTCTGCTGGGTTCTTTTTGTACAGATATCATGAATGCTGTTATTTTGCGTATATTTTTAGCAACGCCTATTTTTCATATCTAATTTATACACTTAACTTAAAATGAGTGACCACACAAACTCCTTCAAATATCTTTGGTCACCTTAAGTCATTAGCTAGACAAAGTTATCTTTAAATGTTAACCTCTGTCACCCTGAAATATTGCAGATGAATAAAATAAAGGCATTAAAATTTTTTCATTATCTCAACCGCAAAAACTATTATTTTTTTAATAAAAAAGTTAACTCTCAAACAGTTTTTTGCACCACAGACAACATTAGCTTTCGGATAACTTCAATACAACGATGCCTGCTGACTGA
>JAPORK010000004.1 GCA_026710285.1 Endozoicomonadaceae bacterium
TTTAAAATGTATCGCATGAAAATTATTATTGCAGATCAGAAAAGTTTAGATTTTGAAGGTTACAATTAAGGTTATATTTTAATATTAAAAAATATTAAACATTTAATTGTTAATAATTCTTGAAATGCTACACTCATTTTAGTTTTAATTGATACTACATAATTTAGTTTTCTATAGGATAAAATAATACCTGTACAGTGTGATTATAAGTTTTGTTAATACGTTAAATAAAAAGTATTATTTTAAATTAATAATTTTTTAAAATCATAATATTGAGATAATACTTCACCACGCCTGAATCTTTTCGTGTTCCGTGCAACACCAGCAAACCAGTTAATTTTAATTAATTATTAAGTGCTACCATGGTTTATTGTCATAAAGAATATACTCATCTAAACCGTCAGAGTGTCTTTGGTAAAATCTTAATGATTTTTGGACTGCTGAGTTATCTGTTAATTGGTGATGTTGCCTCTGCTGCAGTGCAACAATACTTGCAAAGCATGCAATATAATGGGTTAAAAAAACCAATCAAACCTGTAATAACAAACCTTCAAAAAGATGTTTCTACAACCAAAAATAAACACAAAAAACGTCCGCTGAAAGCAGCAAGTGAAGACTTTTCTTTATGGTCTAATGCTTTTAATTTTCATAATGCATGGGGAACACAAGTCAATCCCCGTACTGGAACACTGTCCGCTTATGTAAAAGTTGGCAGTCTTGTAAGTAATTGGGGGCGCGGACCTGATATTGCACTCAATGTTAATTATAACAGTAATAGCAAAGCCGATCCTGATGGGCTGGGAATGGGCTGGAGTTGGAATCTGACTCACTTCAATCCACACAATAATCAGTTATCTACCTCGCAGGGAGAAGATTTTAATTTACAACAACTGCACAATGGTCGCTGGTGGCCCATTTACCATAAACTGCATGATATTCAGATTGATGGAAGCAAAGAAAAAAATCTTGTTATCACCTATACCAATGGTTTAAGAGAAATACTTGACCATAATGGTTATGAAGTTCGTCTGGAGCAACAGGATGGCAGAGGTGTTAATTTTTACTATACATTCGGATCACATAATTTAACCACTATCTCTGATGATCAGGGACATAAAATTAAGCTTAACAGGCATGTAAATTATCTGACAGTAACCAGTTCTGACAGTGATGGAAAACCTGTCGATATTCGACTAAATAAATTTGATGGTGAACTAAGAGCTATTACTTTACCCGATAATATCAGCGCAGGTCCCGGCATTCATTTTAATTATCACAATTTTTTATTAGAAAAAATCAGCTACCCCACCGGGTTGCAAAAGCACATCAGCTATAACTGTAATGATGCGATGCAGGTTATACTAAAAAATAACAGACAGGTTGCAGCTCTGTGTGCTGTTGTTCGACTAACAGTTGATCCTGGTGCAAAACAACCCAAAAGCGTTATTCATTATAGTTATGGTCAGACAAGTGGTAATCATCATAATTATCTTGCCTTTAACTCGGGATTAACCGTATTACCCAATACTATGCAGGATGCTCTATTTGAAGCTTCAGGAAATTATACTTATAAAACAACAGAAGATAATGGTCTTGTTAAAAAAATTCGTACTTACAATAAATATCACTTGTTGACAGATACAAAAATAATCAGTGATCATACCGGGGCACTGCTTTCAGAAATACAGGACTTTTTTTGTCGTACTGATCAGGCAGATGGTTGTGCTGAAACAAATTTTAATGATTTACCTGCTACTTATAGCTTGCCGTTAAAAATCATAACTAAAAACTGGGGGAGTGGTTCAGGTGCTCCTTCTGTTGATATTGTAAGCAGAACTTATGACAACAGAGGAAGAGTTATCAGCAGCACAGATGCTTACGGATGTAGAGAAAAAATAAGTTACTGTCCCGTTGCAGGTGATAGTGCGTGTCCTGCCGAACCTGCTGGCTGGTCTTTGAGTTCACAACTGAAGTCTGTTACAGAGTATCCTGCAGCTAAAAGCATATTGACGTCTGAACCGT
>JAPORK010000181.1 GCA_026710285.1 Endozoicomonadaceae bacterium
GAGATAACAGATAAGTCTGTAGCCGGAAAAGAGATCGGACAGGGATCAATAGCAGGAGAATAGTCAGAATATTTTCTGCAATAAAAAAGCGCTTTTTCGGCATAGAAGTTATTTAAGACAGCGTAATGTCATTTTTTCATAGTGCTGCAATATAAAAAAATCCTGCACACTTTGTGTGTATTCTATTTTTATTGTAAAGAATAAAAAACAGAGGGTTACTATGGATCCTGTAAACAGAAACGCTGCCAGCACTTTACCAACAACAAAAGAAGAACAACTTTATCAGCAACATGCTGCTGAAAAACAAAAAGCCCATGCGGCTTTAGAAAAAATCAAAGCGGCGGCTGCAAAAAATCCTGAAGATTTAAAGACCTCACTACTCAGTTTGGAAAAGGATAAAAGCCTCGGGACCTGGTCTACAGATGATCTCGCAACGTATGTCAGAAAAGTTAATCCACAACTAGTAGACTCGCTCATTTCACCCGAACACCCATTGTCAGAAGCAGAATACCAGTTAAGGATAGAAAATGAATTAGTCAAAACACTCCGCAAAAGAAATATTACTCACCACACAGCACCGGATAAGGCTGAAAGCGTCTATTATGCGTTGAGACATTCACAACAAGCAAAAGATCTGCGTAAACAAGGCAAGACAGAAGAGGCTGCTAAAAGAGAACTGGCTGCAAAACGCAGATGGGAAGCATCGTCTGCAGTAACACCAAAAACAGATAAACCTTTTAAATTTTCAGGGGAAGGTATGTTTGGCAGTGTTCAGGCTGTTGTTCCCGGACAAGCCGGTCCTGTTATTATGAAAAAGTCTTTACTCTCAGGCGCTTCACCCTCTAGTATGTTAAATTTAATCGAAGAGACTGAATATTTGGAAGATTTAGATCATCCTGGTATTGTCAGACTGATACCCATAAGAAATCCAAATCAACCGTCTGCACCAGCAGTGCAAACAGTAGACCAGCGACTCTTATCAGATGATCCGCAATTAGATCAACTGGCGTCAGGTAAATCAGAATTTTTTACCAAACAACCAAAAGGTGACGTTTATCTTGAAGCAGCTGGAATGCCACTGACCCTGTTGATTAAAGGTGAGAAGAACAGTAATGTAGAGATTAAAGGGGTGCTAACAGATACTGAGCAACTTGAAGATCAGGATGATAAAACCTTATTAGCAGAGATAGAAGACATAATCACTAATATTGCTGTTGAAAATTATACTGCTGATGATTATGAGAAACTATTGACTCGTATAAACTTAATTTGGGCAACCAGAGATTTTAACCCTGAAGATATTGCTGACCTGTTGTCGCATATAGAGGGTGCATCAAAACTCACCTGTGGAGAAGTCCTGGAATGCTTAAACAGGCTAAAACAGTTATTCACAACACCAAAACAACAACCTGCATGGCAACTACCACAAGGTTCATTGTCGATGCAAGCTATACAAAACATTGCCGGACAATTGTGTGATGCACTGGGTTACCTGCATAACAAGGGCATCGTGCATTGCGATATAAAGACTGATAATGTATTGATTCAGCCTGACGGAACAGTAAAACTGATTGATTTTGGTCTTTCCAAAACTGTAGATGAGCACAAAGACAGTCCTGACTTTTCTGGTTCGCCCATCTATATGGCACCGGAAGTTATAAATCAGCAATTTAACAACCGTAATTACCCTACTGCCTGCAGTGAAACCACAGATGTTTTTTCAGCAGGATGTCTGTTGTGTCAGCTGGTAACAGGAAGACACTATAATGATATACCGACAAAAGAGATGTTTGATGATAAGTTATTTGAATTGATGAATAAGAGTGTAAAAGAAGCTGATATTTTACAACAAGCAATGTACAAGAAAATAGATAAACGCTATGGTCAGCATCAGGAAAAAGCAGAACAATTAAAAGATTTATTAGCAAAGATGCTGGAACCTCAACCTGAAAAACGTATTGCAATGCAGGATGCACTCAAACATCCCTATTTTGATCAAAAAACTGAACATGTCCGGCAGG
>JAPORK010000221.1 GCA_026710285.1 Endozoicomonadaceae bacterium
TATTGCAAACATATGTGCGGTTGGGGCAGGTTCTTCAGCTTAGGATAGGAAAAAATTTTTATGATATTGTTTGCATTTTTCAGGCTGGTCCGTGTTATGTGAAACGTTTTCTTTTCTGGTTTAACGAGTTTGGATTTTGTAATGGCTACCTGAACATCCTCAAATTCGATGATTGTCTCAGCATGGCTGCTGATAACAACATGGAAAAAATGTTCTTCTTCTTTTTTTCTATACAAGTCCCAGGTCTGAGAAGAGATTACTGAAATCTTAGTACCTGGCGGCAAACGGCAAAAAACATGTATCGGGTTGTTTTTTTCTGACTGTTTGCCATTCTGCAAAGCTGCACAGGTGTACAGAGGGATCAGCATTATAATAAAAATAATTTTACTTATGATGTTCAGTTGTAATTTTGTCATTGTTCAGTTAACTTCACTGTTATGGTAAAGTTCCATAGCGTAGTTATAGTCATTCAATATGCAAAAAAACAAACAAAAACTTTTACTTTTCCCTGCTTTCTCCGGACTTTTTCTGTTTTATTAACATTCTTTATCGTCTGTTAATCTGTCTCC
The DNA here is from genome assembly GCA_026710285.1 of Endozoicomonadaceae bacterium. Lineage (GTDB taxonomy): Bacteria > Pseudomonadota > Gammaproteobacteria > Pseudomonadales > Endozoicomonadaceae > JAPORK01. Next base: position 570 of record JAPORK010000221.1, read on the forward strand.
ACTGTTGTTGATATTAATTTACAGGTTGTATTATCAAAAGTATTATGGCTGATTCATTCTCCCGAAATTCGCAGCAAAAACATGTCTGTACTCAAAAGTAAAGAGGTCAAACCGGAAAGACAATTACGGAAACTACTGTATTAGTGTGGATTTCATTATCGTAAAAAGTAACTACACGCAGGGGAAGCCTGATATTTTTATACCAAAATATCAGGCTGTTAGAAACGTATACTAAATAATTTGTATAACCTTAATCTATACATCAAATAATAATGGTTCTTCTGGCTTCAAGTCCGCTGGCTTTGACTCCGCTTAGCCAACGTAACCCCGTACTACCATACAAAACCATAACCAATTCCGAATTTGTCCAAATTATTTTGTGCACTTTCCTCATTTTTGGCTACAGCTAAATCAGCAGTAGCGATGAGACAATCATGATTACTCAAAATTTTATGCTTCAGATGTCGAAGCTACTGTATTTTGTTGTTTCAGTGCTGTGGATGATTCCTCTTTTTTAGTTGTGCAAGCATTTGTTTTACTAGATCTTTTCTGCCGGTTGTATCTGCTTTTTTTCCTTTTCTTTGCCCGTGGTTTTTGCTTGTCCTTTGGACATAGAGGTGATGATGGTAACGCTTTGACAGGAGCCAATTTACGAATTTTTACTTCAGTTTGGTCATAATCATAAGTCTGCAGTACATTATTCTCGTCATATAACACAATATTGCGGGTTTCCGGGTAATACCCCTCTCCATCCTGATCGAGCATTGCAGCGCTTTCTTCAAAACAGGGTATTTCTTTCACTATTAAGCCTCGACTTTCATCGTCAGTATTCTCAGAATCATCTTGTAAAAGACAGGCTTTTGTGGGTGTTACCGCTAAAAACAGACCAGGTGCCAGGAGATGAAAAGCCGCTTCATCGTTTTCACAGAAATCTTCAGGTAAAGGATAACTTCTGCCTGACTCTGAAAAAGTAATTGTTGTTTTAGGAGCAAAGCTACTTACATAGTCTTCTTCCCCATCTGCAAGCGGGTAGTTTTTTAATACAAAGAATGAATCATCTTGCAAGCTATCACCATATTGCAAACATATGTGCGGTTGTGGCAGTCTCTTCAGCTCAGGACGTGAAAAAACTTTTATAGCTTTGTTTGCGCCTTTTAGGCTGGCCGGCGCTATGTAAAACGTTGTCTTTTTTGGGTTGACAAATTTGGCATTTGTAATGGCTACCTGAACATTTTCAAATTCAATGATTGTCTTAGCATGACTGCTGATTATAATTTCAGCATAATTATCATCCAGGGTAAGTGGAATCCGTTGTTTCTCGAGCATCCTCCTTTTTTCCAGGAGCAATATACCTTTATCTGTTTTTTTCTCCAACCTTTCACAAAAAAAAGATTTTTGCTGTACAACTTCTGTGAAGCCACTTTTTATGCTATGCCAGATATCAGAAGAT
>JAPORK010000124.1 GCA_026710285.1 Endozoicomonadaceae bacterium
GTTACTCTTTAGTGGCTGACATTTTAATAAAATTCAAAAAGTATTCTGACATTCAAGTAAGCGTATCTGACAAACGCCTGGTGACTGAGGTTGTTTGTGCTCCTGTGTTAACGTGTATCTGTGCCCTGTTTTACCTGATTTATCAGAGATGAAAAATAATACCCGAAATGCTATTATTGATTTTTTGCAATTTATAGTTTAAGGCTTGTAGAAATGGTGCAATATAAAGCGATTGAAGAAAAGGGGCATGGTGCTTTTGCCCGGGTAATGATCGTTGAAGATGAACATGGTAAACGTTTTGCAAAAAAAATATTCTCTCCAATGCCGCATATTCTTGATACCGTTGGCGAAGCTCACTTAAAAAAACGTTTTAAGCGCGAGGTAAAATACCAGAGTCAAGTTAAACATCGCAATGTGGTTCCTGTGGTTGAATATGAGCTTGATAACGAAGTTCTCTCTTTTATTATGCCGCTTGCGGAATGCTCCCTGCAGGATGAACTGCGCTCAGATACGCTCTCTGGTGCAACCTGCAAAAAAGCACTTTTTGATGTATTAACGGGTTTGGAATGCCTTCATGATCATGGTTATACTCATCGCGATCTCAAACCTGCCAATATATTAAAATTCAAATCTGCCAGTGGTGATTTTTATTATGCCATAGGAGATTTTGGTTTAATGTCGGTAGCGCAGACAGACTCATCAACGTTAACAATGAGTAATACTCGGGGCGGGACAGAAAACTATGCTGCTCCCGAACAAATAAAGAACTTTAAAGCAGCCACACCTTCTGCTGATATCTATTCGTTTGGTGCATTGCTACATGATATTTTTGGACAGGGTGCCAGACGTATTCCCTACACAGAACTCTCTCTGCCCGGTCCCATTGGAACCATTATTGCAAAGTGCACGAAAGTAACACCAGATCAGAGATATAAATCAATCAGTACATTGCGGAACGAATTATATCCGATTCTTGATGATAGCGTATTAGAATTCAGTTCTCCTGATGAAGAGGCAATGGTGAAGTCATTGCAGAAAAATAGCCGGCTTTCCCACGAAGAGTGGGATGATATATTGATTGCTCTTGAAAAGCAGGTGGAAGAATTGCACGGCGGTAAGAATATTTTTTATGCTATTTCTGAACAACATCTTGATCAGCTTAAAAATGAGATACCAGAACTTTTTAATGCTTTGGGACACTATTTTGCTGAATTTATTGCCGGTAACACCTTTGATTTTGACTATTGCGATATTTTAGCCGGTAAAGCTGAAAAATTTTATAAGGGTGGTGGATTAGAGATTAAAGCTGAAATAGTCTTGGCACTGCTTAAACTGGGCACTGCCCACAACCGCTGGTATGTTGAAAGAAAATTTTTACAGCTGGCCGGCTCTGATATTTCAGTTAATCTCGCCAAGCGTATCATTAGTGAAATTGAAGTTGAGAATATCAATTTTGCAATACTTATATCTCGTTTAGAAGCCTCCATCAATGCATCACGGAAAGAATTACATCCACTGCTGCTGGAATTTATCGATGGAGCCGGTCAATGATTGAATTTGCAATCTTCAGCCATGCGGGCAAAACAGGAGACAATCAGGATTGTGTCCTGGCAGAACGTCATCATGATGAGTGCTTACTGGTTATTGCCGATGGAATGGGCGGGAAAGAAGCAGGAGGAGAAGCTGCCAAAATCGCAGCCGCAGTACTTGGATCCATGTTCAAAAACGATAAAGCTTATGACTTGCCGGCAATGATTCGGTACGCTAAAGAAAAGATCACTGTTTTTGCAGAGGAAAACAGCATTAAACAAATGGGAACAACATTAACCGCCTGCCTGATCAACAAGGGTAAGGTTACCGTTGCACATATTGGTGATACCAGACTCTATCACCTTAGAAATGAAGGAATTATTTCTGTCACTAAAGATCAGACTGAAGTGCAAAAACTGATTGATGATGGTAAAATAAAAAAAAAAAGAGCACAGCATTATCATCGTCGCAATATTTTGCTTTCCGC
>JAPORK010000467.1 GCA_026710285.1 Endozoicomonadaceae bacterium
ATCGTACCTATAATCCGTCTCAGCGCTATTTTGTCAGTGAAGATCCTGCCGGTGATGGTTATGCCTTTGGCAGTAATAATCCCATAATGAATAGTGATCCTGGTGGTAATATGCCAAAGTGGTTAGGTACAGTGTTCAAACTGGCTAATACGGTTTTTAGTCTGGTAATGAATAAAGCTCATAACAAGTTTATTCGTGGGATTGGAAGATCACTGATCTGGGGTGTCATGGCTTTACCCTTTGGTCCAACTGCGGCCGGACTGGCTTTTTCGGGTCAGGCTGGATTAGCTTTTGCATCAACAATGAGACCAGCCAACAAGGGCTTACAGCAAATATCAATGATTACAGGAAGGATTTTTTCAGGTGCATTATTTGTAGCCGGACTTGCGGTTATCATTATCGGTATAGGTGCAGCTGCAGGTCTGATAGGAGGAGTTGACGAGTTGGGAGTAGGTGCAGAAACAGCTGCATCAGCTGCAGGGGAAAATACCGGGGAAGCATTGGAAGCAAGAGCCGGATTTGTATCGACGGAAGAATACAATGAACGTATAGGTGTTGAGAATATTCCCAAAGGACGACTAGGTGTTTTGGGGTGCGGTACCAGTCGGGATATTGCCTGTGAGCATCAGATGTTACGAGTTACTACATTTTCTGAAGATCTTGCACAAAAGCCTAGTCATCTACTCAATGCTGAAAGCATAGAATCGCTGACGAACAAAATAGCTAATAATACACCTTATGACGCAATACTTCAGGAATCTCCGGGAAAATATTATATACGGATAGCATTTAAAATGCTGAAGCCAAATGGCAGACTATATGTTATAGCAAATAACAACGATGAAAATGACCATTGGTTGGTGGCGTATATGAAAGCAGCTGAAAATTCAAATCAGTTCAAATATGTCTATTCTGGTTTGGTTGATTTAAGAAAGTTTGGATTCAGAGGTGCAAACGCAGAAGCCCGAATGGTAGGAGTATTTATAAAATAACTGATAAAAGTAATAAAAATTAATATTATCCGGGGCAATGAAAAAACCATTACATATGAATTCAACTTATATCAGCTTGCGGATAACTTTAATACAACGATATTCGCTGGCTGAGTTTATCAAAGCTCATGGGCTGAGTCTGTTTCTTAGTCACATTTTTAAGATCCAATTTTTATCCTGAAAGATTTATCTCCTGCTGAATATACAAATCTTTACTGAATGCACCGTGGGCTGAGCCTGTCGAAGCCCAGAGACCAAAAGCAGCCGGGCTTCAACAGGCTCAGCCCACGGTTGTACACCTGAAAGACTGATCTGTTCAGCATAAGATAAACCTTACAAAGTAAAAGCCATAACCTAAAAACGTAACCAGGATACAGCCCCTGAAGTAACTATTCCTGTGTGATCATACTGTATTAGCTAATAAATATAAAAAGTCGTATAAATATTGATGATTATATTAAAGAATATAAAAATATACTAATTATTAAATGAGATAAAACCAAAATAAATATCTTCTGTCTAATCTTTACAAAAACAAAAATTATATATGTTTGTGCTTTATTTATTTTATAAATTATGAACTGAAACAAATGGAGAGTGGGTGGGGTATGAGTGATGTACATATGGAAATTACAAAAATAAATAAACGTCAAAAAACTTTTATAAGTGCATTGCTATTTTTATTCTTCTGTTTATATTTTGGAAAAATTGATTTAGCTATTGGAAAAACTAGAGTTTATCAAAATAATTCTTACACACACAAGAAAATACTATTAAAACAAAATAATTTAAAGACTCATACAACAAATAAACAAAACAAAATAAATTCTCATCACTTTTTAATGGCTGAATCAGGCAATGGTGGTTTATCTATATGGTCCAACTCTTTTAATTTTGCTAAAAGTGCAAACAGTGAAGTAGATCCCAGAACAGGTATGCTGCTTGTTTCCATGAAAGTTGGCTTGCTACGGAGTAATTTTGGTCATGGTCCTGATATTGATCTGGAAATGAATTATAACA
>JAPORK010000357.1 GCA_026710285.1 Endozoicomonadaceae bacterium
GATAACGCCTGATAAAACTTGATTTTATGGAAAAAAAGTGTACACGACAAATTGTCATTGGTGTTGTATATAACGTACTACAAGATGAAATTTTATTATCAAAACGACCGACAGACAAACATATGGGTGGATTGTGGGAGTTTCCTGGTGGTAAAATAGAGCAGGAAGAAACCAGTAATCAGGCACTTATTCGGGAGTTAGAAGAAGAGCTGGATATAACGCCTTCTGCCTTTGAGCATGCCATTAATTTTCAGTATACCTACCCTGACAGAAGACTATTTTTTCATGTATTTCATGTGTTTGGCTTTAAAGGTAAACCCCGGGGAAAGGAGAATCAGGCAGTACAATGGGTTAAAAAGCGTCATTTATCTTGTTATACCTTCCCGCCTGCCAGTATGCCGATTTTATCCAAAATTTTGCTACCTTATCAATATGCGATTACGGGAAGTTTTAGTGGATATTCTGATTTGATTAAAAAGACAGGTGAGTTAATCAGGCAGGGTATCAAATTGATTCAGTTTCGTGCTAACCACCTTGATGAGATCTGCTACAGACAATATGCACAACAATTAACACTGTTTTGCCATGCCTTTCCTGCGGTAAAATTATTAGTTAAGGATGATGTATCATTTTTAGATGAAGTCTGGTGTGATGGTATCCATTTGAGAACACATACAGCATTGCGTTTGTATCAGTCTGGCTGGAAGTATTCTCCGGACCATAAAGAAAAAATGGCTAAATGGCTTGCTGTCTCTTGTCATAACAAAGAGGACATAGAGATGGCTAAAGCGATAGGTGCACAGTTTGTAACACTCTCTCCTGTATGCAAAACAAAATCACATCCGGAAGCTAAATTGCTTGGATTTCAGCAAGCAGAAAAAATAACAAAGAATGCAGGTTTGCCTGTTTACTGGTTAGGAGGCTTGTCTGTGAATGCAATGAAAAGAGTCCGTGATGCAGGTGGTCATGGAATTGCTGCTATTTCTGCATTTTGGTCAGACTAAAGTATCTGTCATGAGTCATCTGTTTGTGCAGAAGTTATAACTCTGATACTATCTTCTAAAAAAACATTATCAGCCATCATAATTTTTTTGTTTAAAAACTATCTCTTTCAACATGATTTTAGAGATTATGTTTTTGATTTTTATAAATAAAAGGTATACTCACTAAGAATTAACTATTGTTAGGAAATATTAAATATGAGTTTTATCATACTATTTTTCAGAAATAGTACATCTGCAGCAATAAAGGGATATGTACAAAACAATTTAGACAAATTAAGAAGTGGAAAAGAAAAAAAAAAGAAATACTCCTTCAGGAAGGTTTTAATCAATTACATTTTCCGTCCACTTGTCAAAATGACAGTTGTTCTTTGGGCTTCGACTTTGCTGGCTTCGGCTGTAATCGACCAACACAAACAAATCTGTAGCCTGAGCCAAAGAGAAAGCGAATCGCCATTTAAAACCACAAACAGCTTAAACGATTGGAATGATCCAAATCAACAACACGTTGATGAAGCGCATGATTATTCTGTAAAGTACACAGAGGTATTTGATGATGAACCAATGGTCAGGTTTATTGCAACCCTTTTAACTCCGGTAATCAGTGAAAAAATACACAAAATCCTTGCTGAAATCCCTGCTGAAATCCCTGCTTTAAAAAGCGATGGGGTTAATTTGGAAAATGAAAACGATCACACTGATTTTATAAATGAAAAGAGCAAAGTATGCAATTTAGAAAAAGTTAAGAGGATCCTCCAGCAAGCTAATGCATAGCAAAATAAAGCTAAATAGCTCTGATAGCTACTATGGATGACAATCGTCTAGAGGATGTCGAACGTCTGCTGAATACGCCGGGCGTTAATCTTGGTATATACCCATAATTATTGAAAACACTCGAATCTTTTTTTGTAACTATTCAGCCTGGTATGTAAAAATATCAGGCAAGTGAGAAGGAAGTAACAAACCCAGTGCAACGGATGCACTAATATTCTGTTTACGGCAACTTGAG
>JAPORK010000276.1:0-250 GCA_026710285.1 Endozoicomonadaceae bacterium
ACAGAAAGATAGCTATAGTAAACATTTATTAAATGTACAATAGCAAATACCATAAATTATAGTAATATTTTAAAGTATTTGTAGCTTTAGCTAGGTTTTATATACTTACCTGCAATCAATCTGCTGCAATAGCTGTTAATGTGGACTCCAGATGAATGTTTTTATTATATTTATTTTTACTGGCGCTTGAATGCTATTTTACCAGACAGGAAATCTCGCAGGAAATAATCCGCAGTATTCTTCATACGGG
>JAPORK010000276.1:260-2002 GCA_026710285.1 Endozoicomonadaceae bacterium
CAGATGACCGTTTTTATTCTATTTATATTAACTGGCGTTTGAAGACATTTTACAGACTGGAAATAATCCGCAGTATTCTTCATACGGGTATGTTATCATTATAACAATGCTAGGAAACGATCATTATCATAAAACTATTAGTTATAATAGGATTAAAAGATAAAGAGAAGACTTTTAGCATGGCTTATCCTTTATTAGCAACATAGGCTTTTGTAGCTTTTCCTTCAAAGTAAAAATGACGCGTGAATATCAAAGCAATTCTTTAAGTGTAGGCCCTCCTTTGAATCGCCATAACAAGGGCTACCAGAATCCAGTTGCGAATCCGTACTATCGTCACGTGCTGTCGAGTTATCGCGCATTGATTGAGCACCCATAAAAATGCCCATAGGAATTACATTGATTTTGGTATTGCGTACAGAGCAATATTTTGACGCGCGTGTGTTCAGTACTTTTCCCTGCTACTGGTATCAATCGATTCAGAAAGAAACGCTCTTTTCCGTGGCGTTTGCGAATCCTAACTATTGTGATTTTGCTAGCAGAAATCTAAAAAGTTTTGGAATAGTGTAATGCAATCCCATACATTTTGTACAGAACAAATGTGGACAAATCGGTTCCAGCTGTCAATTTATTACCAAATTTCCTCAAACTTCCTGATATGACTGTTTCTATGCAGGTTTCGCGCTTCTGAAAGTTTTATTCATGAATGACAGTAACACTGAACAATTTGCTTCATAAGCTTTAAAGAGTGTATATGTCAGCAGTTTTTAGGAATTATTCGGCACTAAAATGTTTGTAATCGAATAAGGTTGATTCACCGTCGTCTATATTGTCTTTTCATGTCTTTCAGAGGTTTTTACACATATATGAGAAACTGGAACAAGATATGATATTAATTTACGGTTAGTTTGAACACTACACAGCGAAATTATTGACTGAACCGGGTTTTATTTAAGTTTTTAGCAGTGTGGTGAGGTTTTTCGGATATTTCTTAGGTTTTCTTCAATTTACTTGGTACACATATTCTCAAAAATTAATGGCTGCATTCTTTTAAAATATAGCAAGAAATAATCTTTAAGATATGCTGGTTTGACTGGGGTGGCTTAAAATATAATGCGTAGCTTTTACGTACGGATATAGACTGTTCTATTAGAGTATATTGATGTATGACGAGCATAACTCGGAGAAGTGTATCCATATTTTTCGAGCAATACTCGCATAAATTTAGACCAGCATTCAATTAGCTTTTGTGCATGTTGAGTATTATGTGTATGAAGTTTTGAAGGGATGAATTTGCAGTGAATGGTCGAAGGATATAGTATGGGGGCGCGAAACCAGCATAAGGCCGGTGGCGCTTACGAGTTTCATATCCATAGGGCGTACGTATATAATCTATGGTTGAAAATTCTTTTTTCAGCGTATCCCAGCAAAACAATTACTAGTCACACACAGTGTGTTATTCAGAACAAGCTTTCAATGCATCTTGCTATTATTGTTTCAATTGCCATCAGGCCATGGCATCAACAAATTATGAGACAAATTATTTGATTTGTTAAGGCAGCTGCATGTTGAACAATTAAGGTGTGTCTAAGCCAATTTATGGCGGTTTAGCAACACAAGAAAACCAAAAGTACTAGTAAACATTATTGTCACAACACCAGAGGTTCACTTGCCATCAATAACACTCTTTGATTTTTGGTTAGGGAAGTGAGTGCCAAAACACTTATAAATTTTTCACACCCTAG
>JAPORK010000071.1 GCA_026710285.1 Endozoicomonadaceae bacterium
AGTTATAATGAAATAATTTTTGTAATCCTGTTGGGTAATCAACTTCTTTGATCAGGTGTCCGAGATATCTGATATATATACCCGGACCAGTATTATCCTGCACATTGGGTAGTGTAATGCTGCGCAAAATTCCTCTTCCTTTATTAATGGATACAATAGCCGGTTGTCCTGTACTTTCTTTACTTACAACAACGATATTATTTTTTTTATAGTGGATGATGACAGTGTGACCCAGATCATCTGTTATAAATTGCAACAGATGTGTCCCAGATTTATAAAGAAAATGAACACTCCATCCGTCTTGTTGTTCCAGTGTTGTTTCATATCCATCATGATTGAGTATTTCCCGTAAGCCATTAGTATAAGTAATAGTAAAATGTGTTTTTTTGCTACCTGAAATATGAATATCCTGAAGTTTATGATATAAAGGATACCATTGACCATTATCATGTTGTTGTAAATGAAAAGATTGTCCGGCAGATGTAGTAAGCTGACTGGTTTGTAAATTAAAATGAGTAAGATTCCAGCTCCAGCCATATCCGAGTCCATCCGGATTAGCTGTTGCGATGCTATTATAACCAATCTCTAAATCAACATTAGGACCATGGCCGCTGTTGCTTAATAAACTACCTGCTTTAGCATGAAAGCTCAAGATACCGGTACGTGGATCAGTTGCAGTATCTGCAGTTTTTCTGAAATTAAAGGCATTAGACCAGAGTTCTGCTCCCTGTACAGCAGACTGAGATAAATTTCGAGATTGTTTATTTTTTTTGTTTACAGGTAGTACATGGTTTAGGGTATCAAATATTTTTTGTTTTGATTTAAGCTTTGTTTTATTATTTAACTTTTGATATGTGCTGTGAATAGTAAAATCAAACTTTACTGCCTGAATATTCTGTTGAAAAATTGATATTGACAGAAGCAATAAAAAGATAAAATAGCTTACTTTTTCCAGAAAAACGCTCAGCATTAAAACACCAGTAAAAATAATTAAAGTGACAACATATTTAAATATTCGGAAATAAAGAAAAGTTATTCAGATGCTATTTAATATTACCTTGTAAACAATAAACGAAATATGGAAAAGATTAACATACTCCTTATCTGATTATCTGATTATCTGATTATCTGATTATCTGATTATCTGATTATCTGACAACTTAATTTTTAAAATCAACATCAATATAACCCAACACTAAGAATATATGATATTTTTAAAAGTAAATACTCTGCTTTACTTTTTATTATAAAAGCATATAACCTGTTATATTTTTACTTTTATCTTTAGCAAGAGAAAAAAATTTTTTCCTTATTTTTTTCATCGAATCTTTTTTCAATATCATCGTACCATCATCATAAAAAAGATAAGCTCCCCAAAGATTGTCATCTCCCGAAAACCTTTGTATTACTCCTATGTGTCCTGATGCCTCAATTACTGCTACTCCGGGCTCTATTAAAATCTTATCAAACTCGATTTCTTCATTGATTCCATCTAAAAAAGGACCTCCAATCGGGTTTAATTTTTCAAGATTTTCTCTGAGAAAAAATATATAGTGTTTTGATGCCCTATGGAATAGCCAATCTTCTTGTAAGTTCTCACATCTATCTACAACTTTTCCACCACGCTGAATAACTTCTAATTTTAGTCTCATAGCTCTTTGCAAAACCTGAAGTTGCAGAGGCTCATCATTTAGCCATGATACCATGCAGAGTGTTGCTGCATCACATGCTACTAAATCATTTTTTTCTGATTTTAAAATTTTCCATGTATCCTGAATATCCTTTAATGTTTTTAGTTCCAGTGTTTGACGCCGAAGATTAACCAGCTGGCTTGCATGTCTTCTTAGCAGGGTTGTTGGTGACTCTGTATCGTACAAGGGATTTGGATTTTTACTTGTTTTGAGTCTTAGCATATTTAAAACACCAAGTTCATATTCATTACTCTGAACCTGCGGTGTTGCAAAGAACAGTCCTATATCTACAGCTGCAGTTGCAATCATTG
>JAPORK010000120.1 GCA_026710285.1 Endozoicomonadaceae bacterium
CTGACAACAAAGATCTGAGTATGGAAGAATGTGCAGATATAATTGCCTCACTGGGTGGTCAGAAACGTAATGTCGCCATACAAAGAGTTGCTCTGGCATTTGGATCAAAAGGCAAACGTAAAGATGAAGAGAAAGAAATACTCAGAAACAAAGATATTGATAACCAAAAAATATGCAACTGGATTATAAGCCGCTCTAACGATGCTGATGAGATCACACAGAATAAAATACGTAAAATCGCATCTGCGCATACCGCTCAAAAGGATCAGAAACCATCAGAAGAAGTTGTCAACATAACAGCAGAAATTACACCAAAAGGAGCTGAGGCAGATATAACATCTTGCGATGCTGACGGATTTTCTAAGTCAGTTCCGGCAATTTATAATCAATCATATTTTACAGATGAAAAAAGCTTCAATCTTGAAAGAGGGATGGTCAGATCTGTATCTGCCAATTATGCGGGAGCAGTTTCTACAGGTTTCACAGAACCTGGTATAGGAAGTAACAGTGGTCATGAATACACCATGTCTTCACGTACGGTGTTCATAGCAGTCAGTGAGGTTAGGAAAAAAATTAAGCAACGCTTATCTGCAGGAGAAATATGTACTTTGATATTTTATGAAGAACCAGACCCAATAGCCAATAAAATGGAAGCTTTAGCGAGGGCATTGTTATCTACCATCCGAGAAAATACTGCACAAATTCACCGGGATTTGACCGCTTTCAGTGTCCACATTTTGGTTAAAGATGATTATCCAGCTTCAAGAACTTTAGTGGTTAAAAAAGAGGAATATTATTTTGATGGAGAGGTCTATGAAGGGATAAAGGTGATAAAAAAGACAGCCGATAGTGATGCCCCTGTGTTTAAGATTCTTTTTAAAAACGTAAAATCTTTAGAGGAATTTGCATCAATGCAAACCAGCAATAACACCACAGATCAAGCACTGGAAAACGTTACTATCTCAGCAGAAGGGTTCACTGAAGATGAACAAATACAACAGGAGCAGGGTATCCTATCAGTAAAAAAAGCGCTGACTACTATAAAAGCAAACAATGACCTTGAAAGTTTTTTAAAACTTGACAGAAAAAAAAGACTCCGTACTGAAAACTATGATCACAAGAATACGCCGATTTAATTGTGAAAATTGACCAATAGTAAAAATTAATCTGTTGATTAATAATCTTAAGAAATGGGTGCTTTGTGGATGAATAACCCGGAAGCACCCTGCAACACTGAAGTCAGTGGACGCAAAAAATTGCTTAGTATTATCGAACTCAGATATAACATACTCATCTGTTCGTCTTAATTCAATATCAACAAAAGCATTTTTCCTTCAAAAAAGCAGACGATATATTGCTTATGTGCACCATTTAAAAAGATTGAATATTTGCCTGCTCTCTTTAATAAAATATCAGATAGTATTTTTTTGTATATAAATTATTTTTGGGTCTCATAAGCAATGATGCCATCAGAAATAAACATCAATTGTTTAGCCAAAATCACCATAAATTCTTTGGGAAATTCAAAGTAATCACTACTACCCTGAAGCAGATTAACACCACAAGTGTTTATATCAATCGGTGTAATAATAATGAGTGGCTCTTTATCATTTTCTGCTTTTATTCCCAACAGTTTCAAAATAATTGTTTTATCTTTTTCTACCTTACGAAGACATCTTTGTTTATACCATGATACAAACGGAGTAGTTACTGGTCTCTGATTATGAGTAATTGCTTCAGCAGTTTTTCTGAAACCGATTAATGAATTAAGGTAAACGAGTGTATCCCACCTTTTAGTTGGATGATTCTGCAAAACTGTTGACATATTATAAACTTTATTAAAGTTATCAACAATAGCTTTCAGGTTTTGATAGGTAAACGGGTTTCCTTCACAGTCTTGTCGGTGAATAAACCCCTGACTTATTATAAAGCTATACAGACCTACAGGCTGACTATGTATTACAGCCCATTCTTGACACAAACCAATAAACTTAACCATGGC
>JAPORK010000021.1 GCA_026710285.1 Endozoicomonadaceae bacterium
CAGTAGCAGACTTTACATTTGATGAAAATGTAGCCCGTGTTTTTTCTGATATGATTAAAAGATCAGTGCCTGGTTACACTGAAATTATCTCTTCTTTACCCTTAATTACTGCCCGTTATGCCCAGGAAGATTCCAATTTATATGATTTAGGTTGCTCGCTTGGTGCATCCACGTTGGCAATGCGTCAGGGTGTAGAAGGAAAGCACTGTAAAATTATTGCGGTTGATAATTCATCTGCGATGTTAAATCGGTTAAGACAGCGTGTGCATCAGGATACACATAAGACGCCTGTCATCATCAGAGAAGATGATATTTGTGAAACGCCTGTAGAAAATGGATCCGTGGTTGTAATGAATTTTACGTTGCAATTTATTCCTGTTGCAAAACGTCTTCCTCTGTTGACAAAAATAAATGCTGGCATGCGTAGTGGTGGCGCCTTAATTTTATCAGAAAAACTTATTTTTACAGATGAAAAACAGCGTATATTAGAAGCATTACAACTTGATTTTAAAAAGGCAAACGGTTATTCACAGCTTGAAATTAGCAAGAAACGCGATGCTATTGCTAATGTATTGTTACCGGAATCACTGGATACACATAAGCAGAGACTTAAAATAGCCGGGTTTAATCAAATAATAATATGGTTTCAGCATTTTAACTTTGTTTCTATTTTGGCCATTAAATGATTAAGACTACAACGCTGTTTAATGATTTTTTTTCATGGTTACCCAACTCTCCTTTAGCAGCATGGACAGAAAAAATACAGCAAACTGTTCATGATACATTGGAGAAAAATGTACATGGTGAGATGAAGATATGGTGTAAAGCACTGGAAATACTGCCTGAAATTGTAGTTAAAGCAGTTCATTTGAATAACCATGCACTGACGTTGGCTGCAAAACAACCGTTGAGTCAGCAACAACAACAAGCACTGAAAACAGGTCTGAAAGGGCTTTGTCCCTGGAGAAAAGGTCCGTTTGATTTTTTTGGTGAATATATTGATACAGAATGGCGTTCAGACTGGAAATGGCAGCGAATTTTTCCCTATTTACAACCGCTGAAAAATCGCTTAATTTTAGATGTTGGTTGTGGTTCAGGCTATCATCTCTGGCGCATGTTGGGTCAGCATGCAAGACGTGTGACAGGTATTGATCCCTCTGTTTTATTCATGCTACAGTTGCAGGCATTTAAACGCTATGCAGGATACCATTTACCCATTGATATTTTGCCGTTGCGTATGGAAGATTTTCCACAAAAAACAGCTGCTTTTGATACGGTTTTTTCTATGGGTGTTTTGTATCACCGGAAATCTCCGCTGGATCATTTGAGTGCTTTGTATCATGCACTGCGCCCGGGGGGTGAGTTAGTGCTGGAAACGCTGGTAGTTCATGGTAATGAAAAAACAGTACTTATTCCTGAAAATCGTTACGCTCAAATGAATAATGTGTGGTTTTTGCCATCAACAGATCATTTATTGCTGTGGCTTAAGCGACTAAATTTTACCAACAGCAGAGTAGTTAATTTAAATTATACCTCTACAGAGGAACAAAGAAGTACACAATGGATGCAGCGTCAGTCATTAAAAAATTTTCTTGACCCTCAGGATAAAACTAAAACCATTGAGGGTTATCCGGCACCGTTGCGGGTAACCATTCTTGCTAACCGACCTTTTTAATAATGACTTTAAAAAGGTCCGGTTTTCATAGTGCAATACCACAGATTTTATTCTGTCATATGTTTTCAAATTTCGTTCACGATGATGATCTAGCTCTAGCTTTTCCCTGATTTGACATAAATCATTAATTTATCTCTGTTGTTGTTATTAGGTTATGATAAACAATAACATGGATGTTTGTTTTTCAAACAACTTCGGCACTAATATTTATCTGTTGCACTCTTAACATCATTATTAAAGATTGTTTGGAGTGATGTTTGTGCGTAATCATATTATAAAAAATTGTCTGTTACATTGTATCTTAATCTGTGTGGTTTTTTCCGATAAAATCTCAGCAAATATTTGCCAGCCAATAGAAGATGCCAACCTTGAAACAAGAATCCTCTATGATCGGGTGGCATTAAGAAAATTCCTGGATCTGACAAAAAATGATAAAGAAAGTTACCAATACTTAGAATATGATGAGGTTACATTTGATGATAATCCTTTACCGCATTCTCAAATTCATACCATGGTCTCTGGTGGTGATCAGTCCTTTTCACTGCTTACCAAAGCAAATCATGAGGCTTATGCCCGTGCCCGGGGTATAAACTATCGCCATGTAATACCTGAAGAATATGCTCAGCAGCTTGGAAACAAGCGTCAGTACTGGCTCAAAGTGTTTGTTTTGAATGATCTGTTGCATTGCGATAATATTCCTGATGGTAGTTGGATTATGTGGTTAGATGATGATTTTGTGATTAATGATTTTACTCAGGATATGCCGATTCCTGACCAATACATTCAACATTTTTCTGATGGATATTCGCTACTGGTTACAAACGACGTATGCAAAACAAGGCTCAATACCGGTCTTATATTGGTCAAAAAAAATGATACAACCCGTATTTTTGTTAAGTATCAATGGCTATATCTTTCTGTACATCCAATACATGGATATAAGGGACAGTCAGCTACACTGCATGAACAGGAAGTTTTGCGTAACTTAATGTATCATTCAACGTTTACTGGAGTGAATGATGTTTATCAGGTGATAAAAGTTGTACCTTCTCGGGATAAAGATTTAAATATGAATACATTTAAACGGGAAGATTTTGTCAAAGCACAAGGTTGGGACAATATAACGAATGTTTGCGATTCGGGCAATGATAAAAAATGGCGTGATGGCGATTATTTTGTCCATTGTGGAGCCCGGAATTATAAAACTAAAATAATCATTCACACCCTGAAGCAGCTATTTGATAATGATAAAAATGCTATAGCAGGTGGTACAAACAAGACAGAGTGTGCCCTAAACGAATGAGTAAAATATCACGACTCAATAAATATCGTGTATACACATATTTTTTATATAATTTTGCCTGTACTGTGTTTAACAGCCTGCAATTGTGTGGCATTTTCCACAATGGTAACACCTTGCAGTAACAATTTTTTTACCAAAGGTAGCGTTTTTTCAGGAACAGCTGAGCGTGTTGCTGCCAGATTCAAAATAATTTTTAACTGATTATCCAGTAATTGATTTATTGTGGCAAGAACACAAATATCCAGCGCAAGACCGCCCACCAGAACGGTATTTATATGATGATACTTGAGTATTTCTAACAATCCGGTACTTTTTCTTTGTGCTTTATCATGAAAAAGAGCGCCATAAGGATGTGCATCAGTATCCATTCCTTTATTGATCTGATAATTATATTCTCTGACAGGAGGTAGTCCGGGGAGTAATTGTGCTCCCCGGGTACCTGCTATACAGTGAGGTGACCATTTTGCATCGACTTCAGGAAAATCAAGAGGTTCTGCTATTTCTTCGGAGTTTTGAGTCTCCCAGATAGCTCCGGGCGGGTGAATATCACGGGAGACAATGGTTATACTGACCATTTTATGGTGTTTGAGTAGTTCCGGAACAATTTCCAGTGCACCCGGTACAGGAAGTTCAGTGGGGCAAAGCTCACTAAAACCCTGTTGCGGATCAATATCCAGTGATGCAGTAAAACCAGTTATTACATTAACTGACATGACAATTTTCTATATAAAAAAGGTGGTTTTGCTGGTATAGCCCCATCTGTCAGATAAAAAGCATTCTGTTTTAAAGGCTTTTCAAGTGTATTTAAAATACTTTCAGGATAATATTCCTGTATGAACACTATTAAAGTATTAAAGAAATTATAAACTGAACTAGTAATCCATGGTGTTATATTGGGGCTGTGCTATCTGTTCTTGTTGACTGGTAATTACCGGATGTGGTGTACAGAAGTTAGCTTATATAAATTACTAATATTTAACCTTTATCTTTTATATAAAAATATCTATTAAAAAACATAAGCATGCAATATCATTAAATAACAGTTGAGGTAAAACGCTGTACTGCATGCTAATGAAACCCGTGTAATCAGTAACAGTTAATTATATACGTTCAATAACAGTTGCTATTCCCTGACCAATTCCGATACACATTGTTGCCAGTCCTAACGCTGTTTCCTGTCGTTCCATAATGTTTAACAATGTTCCCACTATGCGCGATCCGGAACATCCTAATGGATGTCCTAATGCAATGGCTCCTCCCTGCAAATTAACTTTGTCATCTGTATGCTCAGTTAAATTTAACTCTTTCAGAACGGCTAATGACTGTGCTGCAAAGGCTTCATTAAGCTCAATGGTTTCAATGTCATTAACCGAAAGACCTGCAAGTTTAAGTGCTTTTTGGGTGGCAGGAACAGGTCCTCTCCCCATGATGGCCGGATCACACCCGGCAATACCCATGGATCTGATCCGTGCCCGCGGTGTCAAACCCGATAACTGCGCTGTCTGATATGACATCACTAACAGTGCAGAAGCACCATCAGATAAAGCTGAAGAGGAACCTGCTGTTACTGTGCCTTCTTTAGGATCAAAGACAGGTTTTAATTCTGCCAGTGCTTCCAGTGTGGTATCTTTACGAATAACTTCATCCTGTTCGCAAAGCACTTTACCCCCGGTACTGTCATGACCTTCTGTCGGTATAATCTCTTTTTTCCAGTAACCTTTTTCAGTGGCATCCCATGCTCTTTGGTGTGAACGCAATGCAAAAGCATCCTGCTCTTCTCTGCTAACACTACTAAAACGTGCCAGCATTTCTGCAGTAAGTCCCATTAAATTAGAAGCTTTAGCGCTATAAAGTGAGGCAGCGGGGTTGATATCGACATCAAAATCCATGGGTACATGTCCCATGTGCTCCACACCACCAACAAGATAACTGTTTCCGGCACCAGCGTGAATAGCAATCGCTGCTGAATGCAATGCCTGCATTGATGAACCACAAAGTCTGTTGACTGTCTGACCCGGCACACTATAAGGAAATCCGGCCAGCAGTAATGCATTTCGGGCAATATTCAGTCCCTGTTCTTTGGTTTGTTTGACACATCCCCAGATAACATCATCGGTTTTTTCCGGTAACCAACCAGGGTTTCTTTTTCGGAGTGTTTTCATAAGATGTGCAGACAGGTTTTCAGCACGGACATTACGAAACATTCCTTGCTTTGAGCGCCCCATTGGAGTACGTACAGCATCAATAATTACTGCATCATTGGGTTGATATTGAGTCATAAATAAAAAACTCCCTGCTGTTATAAATTGTTATTATTGTTTCTGGTAATGCTCGTAGAAAAGCGTATTTTTTTCAGCCAATGTTCTCAGCTGATCTGTCGGTGCATAGAGTGGGCTGATATGTGATAAAGCATCTGCTTTTTTTACCAGTTCTTTTAATCCCAGCTCATCAATATAACGGAAAATACCGCCTCTAAACGGAGGAAAACCAATGCCATAAACAACAGCGATATCAGCTTCAGCAGGACTTGCAATAATGCGTTCTTCCAGGCACCGAACTGCTTCCATCGCCATAGGTATCATCATGCGGTCTGTAATGGTTTCAGCTTCTGGTTCGGTTAATTCGTGTTTTCCGTAAAGAAGAGGGATCACCTGTTCATCTTTATGCTTAACAAGTTTTCCTTTTTTATCTTTTTCATACCGATAAAAGCCAAGATGATTTTTTTGACCCAAACGATCTTTCTTAAACAGTACAGCAACAGGACCTGTTTCAGAAGCGGACATTCTTTCAGGAAAACCTTTGGCCATAATTTCTGTGGCATGTACTGCGGTATCTAATCCCACAACATCAAGTAGCCAGGCCGGTCCCATGGGCCATCCAAAAGATTCCATGATTTTATCAATATAGGTGAAACTTACCTGTTCGTTCACTAAATAAGAAAATGCTGCAAAATAAGGGAAAAGAATACGGTTAACAAAAAAGCCTGGACAATCATTAACAACAACCGGAGTTTTTCCCATTTGAGTGGCACAGGCTACAGTGGTTGCAATGGTTTTTTCACTGGTTTTTTCACCCCGGATAATTTCTACCAGTGGCATTCGGTGTACCGGATTAAAAAAGTGCATACCACAAAAGTTTTCAGGGCGTGTTAATGATTCAGCCAGCGAGGTAATGGACAGTGTTGATGTATTGGAACAGATAACTGTATCAGATTTGACCGCAGCTTCAGTTTCTTTGAGGACGTTACTTTTGATTTTTTTATTTTCAACCACCGCTTCAATTACAACATTCACTGCTTCAAAGCCGGAGTAATAAAGTGTTGAGGTAATGGAAGAGAGTATTTTTGTTAATTGCGGGATATCTATTTTTTTGCGTTCCACCTGCTTATTCAGTAGTTTACACGCTTCTGCCATTCCCTTATCAAGCTGTTCCTGTTCAATATCTTTCATCAGTACCGGAACACCTTTGTAAGCAGATTGATAAGCAATGCCTCCGCCCATAATACCTGCTCCAATTACAGCAACATGACTGACCGGTTTGGCTTTTTCTGTAAATGATTTAACTTTCTTTTTAAGGAACTGATCATTCAGAAAAATAGTGACAAGATTGCGTGCAACGGGTGTTTTTGCCATTTTGACAAATTGTTTGGATTCCTGTAATAATGCCTGCTCTCTGGTAAGGTCTGCATGAGCTTGCATTGCTTTAATGGCGGCAACAGGAGAAGGATAATGCGGTCCTGCTTTACCTTTAACAAAACCTTTTGCTGTTTCAAACACCATCATTGATTCAACAGCGCCTAATGCTAAAGGGGATGTTTTTTGTTTACGACGTGTCTGCCAGTCGATTTTTTGCTGCTGACACTGTTCTAAAAGGTGGCAGGCATGCATTTCCAGTTCATCAACAACCGCATCGGCAACACCTGTTTTTAATGCTTCTTCTGCTTTGAAAGTTTTTCCCATACAGATCCATTCAATGGCATTGTCTGCACCGATTAAGCGGGGAAGCCTTACTGTACCACCAAACCCGGGGAAAATACCCAGTTTAACCTCAGGTAATCCCACTGTAGCTTCTGTATGCATTATCCGATAATCAGTGGCCAGACAAACTTCAAGACCGCCACCAAGTGCCGTACCGTTAATCATAGAAACGGTGGGATAAGGAAGATCTTCAATGGCGCTAAAAATACTATTTGCCTGTGTCAGCCAGTGTAAAAGCTCTTCTTCTGACTTAGAAAAATAATTTATAAATTCAGTAATATCAGCCCCTACGATGAAATCTTTTTTAGTGCTTTGTATTACAAGACCCGTAATATCTTTAGTTTCTTTAAGTGCTTTAACAGCGCTGTCAAGATCAAATAAAGTGGTTTTATCAAATTTATTAACAGATGAATTTTTATTATTAAATATAATGTAACCAATGTTATCTTTATTTTTTACTGCTACATTTTGCCCTTGATAAATCATATGTTTCCTATGCCTCCAACAGGCTCTGACTACCTGCTATTTTACTATATTAGTTAATTTCTCTGGTAATGCCTGTTTTATTGTTAGTTATTTTCTCCCTTCAAAATATTGCATAAAAATTTCGATTTTAAAAGTTTTTTGTTTATCTGTGTTGAGCATTATTTTAACTAAAAAATACTATAACTCACCTTTTTACAACAAGCAGAAAACAGATGAAATCCATAGTAAAAAATCGAGCAAAGATCTGGATTATTCTCTCTGTAAAAATCAAAAAAATTAGTTTTTTTAGTGTATTCAAAAACTTAACAAAACTTTTGCATTTTCATCGTCAATATGCAGTAATATTAAAGTTTTCTACAGCAATTGCAATATTGTAATTGCTCTGTTTTGACTTCTTTTGTCTATGTACTACATTTGCTATCGGTATGATGTATAGTACAAAAATGATTTCATTCTGAAAAAAGTAATAAAGCATTTAAAATAAAAAAAAGAGAGTGTCATTATGCAGTATAAAAATACAACTATCGTTTTCATCGTTACTATTCTCTTTTGTTGTTTGGCTTTTTCTGCTGATGATAAAATAAATATACCTAAAAGTGGTAAAAGATCTGCATATGAAAGAGAAATACTATGGCGTTTTTCATCTTATGCTGCAAGAGAATTGCAGTATTGGTCTGCGGGAAACATGACCGGTGATCAGGTAGATGCAGCTTCACCACCTCTTACTGTTAAACCTGACTTTATAAGAAATTTTTTTTCATCAATCCGCTCTTCTGATGTACCCAGCTCTGAAGATTCTTTAATGCAGCAAAATTTAATTTATCTTTGTAATCCATTGCAATCACAACCTGTTGGAACTGTTGCGTCTGGTTTTAATCTGATTAATCCTGAAACTTCTAAGCTTTACAAAGGAATGTTGGGTTTAGCAGATTTTCCAATACTACATCCCTTCAAAGTAGAGGTAAATGACTACCCTGTTCTGTTGGCTGCTAACTTAGTAAGACCGTTTACTTTTTTTCCACAGGAAGTAGGTCTCAGAACAGAGAACAATATCGATGAAGTTAAAATCATCATTATGTCTTTACCATGGTCTAAACCTGTATTGTACCGTCCTCATGATATGTTGACTAAGAAAAAAAAATTATCAGTAACCATTGCAGATTGTGATTTTGGTGATGCCCGTTTTAAAGGCAGTTCCTACTCACAGATGTATTCAAAATTTGAATTTTTTACAGATTTCAATCCTGCAAAGAATCAATTGGAAGCTTTTCCGGATGATGCCGAAATTGTTTTTTATGATAAAAATAACAACAAAATTAACCCAAACGAAATAGACAATGGTAGTTTTTGGATAATACATAAAGATAAAAAAACAACAGTGGCTACTTTTTTCTGGATAATCAATAATCCGGCTTTACAAGGATTGTTGCAAAAATTAGTTATGTATCCTGACATACCATGGTATGTACTGCTGAACTGGTTAAAAGATGAGGACAGATGGGGAAACCCAGGCAAGCGGTTGTATAAAATATTTGGTTTAGAAAAAGAGCATTCCCGTAATAAAAAAAGGCAAGTCTCTGTTAACAATGATTAAAAATTTATTTTTGCATACATTATCTGTTTACAGAAAAAAAGCAAATGAGTGGCTAAAAAAACAGATAGGATACTTTAGTACCAAAGGAGAGATCTGTGTTATATAAAAATCAAATCTTTGGTTTTGTCCTGTGCAGCATTGTTTACTCATTGCTTTTTATCTGTACAAATGCGACTAAAAACAACAAACAGTCTATGAAGTATAAGCAAACAGAAGATGTACTGTCAGAAAAAATGCTTTATCTTCATCAGCCATTACAAAGAGCACCTGTTAATCCAGTTGTAGCCGGCTTTAATATCAAAAAACCGCAGTTTTCTGCGTTATATAATGGACTCCTTGGTATTAAAAATTTTCCAATGCTACATCCTTATAATGCATGGGTATCAGCTGAACCATCAGTTTTTATGGCAGCAGAGGTTGATAAAGAATATCTGTTTTTGCCTGAATATATTAAAAATGCGGTATCTGAAGATAGCTTATCTGTTAAGATCATGATACTGCCATTGATGTATGATGAACCGGTACTCTATCGTCCTCACCATATGGTTCATTCTGGCAGCGATAGTTCAAATTTGCTTGTTACGATCAGAAGCGGTGATTTTTGCCAGGTTTCCTTTGACAAACAGAAAGAGGAAAATTTTACAGCTTTTACTTTTTCTACTCATTCTGGTCAGCTTGATGATAAAACCAAAACCCTTGTTGCCTCTCCTGATAATGCAAAAATTGTTTTTTTACAAAAGGGTAAAATTCTTCAGCCTAATCAAATAATCAATGGTAGTTTTTGGATCATACACAAAGAGCAACAAAAAACCACAGCTACTTTTTTTTGGATTCTTAATCAGACTTCCTTACAGGAAGAGCTAAAAGTTTTACTGTCTCAACCGGATAAAACATGGCTGGAGCTGATAAACGATATTAGTGATATAAAAAAATGGGGAAATCCGGCAAAACGTTTAAGTGAAATGTTTAATTTAAACCAAATCAATGAACAAAGAGACGATCATACCGATCAGTGTGATGCTAACAAACAAGATAATGCTTCTGAAATAGAATTAATTTTGTATGAGCAACCAAAAAACAAAAGTTCAGCAGACAGCGTGTTGGGTGAACACAAAGCAAAAAAAAACAATGTTAAAAATAATAATTCTGCAGAATTGCTATTTCAAAAAAAAATGCAACAGGAGGGTTTTATTCATATACCAACAGAGCAGGATGGTCGTTGTCTTTATCATGCTATGACCGATGTTGTTAATTATAAAATGTTGTCTGCTTTTCAGGATACGAAGCATGCACCTCCTTTATATAGTAGCCGTAATATAATACAACATATGACAGATAGTTTGCAATACCTGCTTTTAGAAGTGGAAAAAAATAATCTGCAGTTAATTGAAGAGTTAAACAACTTGCTGGCGATTGAATCTGTTAATGACGATATAGCACAGGTTATCAGGCATATGATTAATTGTTGTGAGCAGTTTTTAACATTACCAGAACAACTTCCGGAAGAATATTGGGGCAATACCCAAATGTTTGGATTGCTGGGATTACTTTATAATATTGAAATACGTCGTTATGCCTGGTCTCGTGTATTGGAAAAGCCACAATATCTCTATGACACACCAAAAGCTAAATATCCGGAAACCACACACGTATTAAGATCCCGTATTTTACCTGAGCCAGATGATCCTGATATATCAAAAGAAAAATGCAGTCCTTACATTATTGCCTGCTACCCATTGGATGAAAGTATAAATCACTGTGATACATGGCTGACACAGCAACAACTGAACCAAATAAAGGAAGCCTTACAATTTTTATATACTGATGTCACAACGAATGACGTTCAATCCTGGGTTATGCAGGGGCACGGAAATCTGTTCTGAAAATAGTAGCTGAAAAAAGCTTATCGAAGCCTGTAATCGGGCTTTAGCTCCTGTCTTTTAATCATTTTTTAAACGCTTATTTTTATACTGGCAGGTTGCCTATTACCGAAGATATGGCATAAAACCATGAGCTGAGCCTGTCGAAGCCCAGAGGTCAAAAGAGCAGCCGGGCTTCGACAGGCTCAGCCCACGGTGCATTCAGTAAAGATTGGTATATTCAGCAGAAAATAGAACTGCCCGAGGGAAACTCAAAATCTAAAAAATGTGACTAAGAGACAGGACTGTGGAGGACGTTTCCACGGTCTGCTCCAAAAGACAGCTAAAAGACAGGATTTTACAGCATGTCTGATAAGAAAAACAGTGGCTTTTTATCAATATTTGTAACCTGTAAAAAACCACCAACCCGTTATTAGGGTATCATGTTATGATTACTCAGTAATGCAATATTGCCGCTAGTTGATATGAGTGATAATGGATAATTATTGAGTAGTTCATCAACATAACCAATATGAGTAAACAGATAAGAAGGTTTTTTTAGTACACTGCGTAATTCAGCGGGTAGAATCAAATTTTTTTTTGCTTCCGGTGTATACTGCATACCAAGATAAAGTTCATGTTTCCAGTTATCACTATGCAGTATTTTTTTTTCATTTCTCCAGTCATACACAACCTTTATTGGTTGTGTATTTTGCAAATAAAGTGGTAGATCATAATAATATCTGCGGTAGTTTATAATTTGTGTTTCCGGTGTTATTTTATTTTTAACTAATAACGCCAGGGAACGACTACTGTTCTGGTTAAACTGACCGGCTATATTAGCAGCTAGTATTAATATCAATATGAGTGCTGTCGTAACCGTTGTGAAAATTGCAGTTCTGCATTTTTTCAGAGAAAAAGTAAGCGTGGTTATTGCTCCAATAATTAAAATAACAGCGACCATGGCAAGATAAAATGATTGTTGTAAAGAGGATGGCAGTAACCATTTTAACAGTGTACAAAGTAAAATGGCAAGACCTGCCAACAGGATAATAACTGACAGTACACAGCTAACGATACAAAGTGCTTTTTTGTTAAGCCATTTGTCTGTCTCTTTGGCAAGCAATAGTGCCAGTGGAGGGAAAACAGGCATAATATAAGTGACTGGTTTAGAATCAGGTATTGAGAAAAAAATAAAGATTGCAAGCACCCATATGCCACAATAAAAAGCAACCTGATCTTTAGCATAGCTTTTGAGACTATCTTTTATCGCATTGATAATAAAAAAGCTCCATGGAAATAATCCAAAAAAGACAACAGGCAGATAAAACCAAAAAGGTAAACTGTTATTGAATCCTGAATGAGTAAAGCGGATAAAATGCTGATAAACAAAGAAGTAATGAAAAAAAAACGGGTGCTTTATTTGCATCAGAATAAACCATGGCGCACATAAAACAAAAAAAATACATAACCCGGAAGGAAGAAAGATCATTTTTATCAGCTGCCATCTTCCTGAGAGCAGTGAATAGAGTCCTAATATCATTGCTGGAAATAGGATGCCAATCAGCCCCTTTGTTAACATGGCGAGTGCTGCAAAAAAATAGGCAGTATAAAATAACATGCGCCGTTTATTTTTTGCAGGATGTTGCAATCCCAATAACGCAAAAAAAAGAGATGCACTCACCCATACAGCGACTTCAAGATCCATAGCTGCATAGTGACTACTGGCATAGTAAAGCAGTGAAGTTCCAAGAATAAGTGCTGCCAACCAACCGGTTCTGCGACCATAAAAAATAGTAGTAACTCGTTGTGTTAATAGAACAGCAAAGATACCTGTTAATATGACAGGCAGACGAATGCTCCACTCATTGACACCCAAAACAGACATAGACAGCGCTTCCAGCCAGTAAAAAAGCACTGGTTTATCTATGAATAAACCACCATTGAGCATGGTATTGATATAATCTTTTCGCTGTAACATGGCTAAAGCAATAGAAGGATAGCGCCCTTCATCCGGGACAGTTAGTGGATAAAGTCCCGCAGTTACTACATAAAAACAGAGTAAAAACAGACCTGATATCAACTGATCACGATTAATATTTACTACCGATTTTTGAGATAATGAATAGGATTCAGCCATTGTATAAAGTTTCACAGTTAAATTTAATGTCTTTGTGTGCTTAAAACAATTGTATTATTCAAAGTAGCTACCAGGTGTAATTTTTTTTGATTTATCAGGAAATTTTTTAAATGGCTTTTGGCAAAGATGATAACAGGTTTATCTGTTGCTTTAAGGAACTGATCAAATTCATCATAGGTGAGTAACCATGTTCTTGCAGCAGGTGTATTTTTTATTCCTGCATAAAGCTCTCTTCGCCAGTTGTCTGCTGACATACTTTTTTTTGTATTATTCCAATCAGATACCACAATAATAGGTTCTTTGCATTGCAAAATTAATGGAATATCGTAAAAATATTTATCATAATAAGCAACAATTGTCTTTGATGTAATTAAAGGAGAAACACTTGTGAGTAAAGGCTGCAGGCTTCGCTGATCCATTTTCTTTATAATAAAAGGTAAAGATAAACAAAGTACTGATGGTAACAGTAATAAATACCCGATTATCCAGGAACGCTTTTTGCAGATCAATGCCATCACCGAACCGATGCATCCTGATGCGCCAATGATCAGCAACTCTGTTTTTATTTTGTTAAACTGATGGATAAACTGAAAATTGGTTATTGCCACTAATAATAGGAGCAAACTGATAAGTAATGCTAATAAAATCATGATGTACTTTAGCCAGTACATTTTTTTTTCATGTTGAATCCAGTCAGATAAATAATTACCGACCAACAAGCATAATGGTACAAAAACCGGTAAAATATATCCGGGTGGTTTTGATGCAGGTAATGAAAAAAAGAGTAGCAGCACAATAACCCACAATAACAAATAGAGCAGAACACTATCCTTTTCATTCGTCGCTTTAAAAATACATGATAGTCGTCGTGTTTCAAAGCAACACTTAATAATGACCGGACTCCATGGTATTAACCCTAAAAGAATAACCATAACAAAAAACCAGAAAGGCTGAATATTATTAAAACTATCAGAGGAAAGATATCTGTAAAAATGTTGATAAACGAAGAAGTAATCTAAAAAACCTGGATGCCGGTTATACATTAAAATAAACCACGGTAAAGTAATGACCAAGTAAATAATAAGTCCGGAAGGAAGATAAATTTCTTTTATGAGTTTCCACTGCCGCGTCAGCAAACTATACATTCCAAGAATCATTGCAGGAAATACAATACCCATTAATCCTTTGGTAAGCGTTGCAGCGGCTGCAAAAATATAAGCCAGATAGAATAATAAACGTCGTTTTTTACCAAGAGGTGTGTGTAAAGCAATTAATG
Organism: Endozoicomonadaceae bacterium; assembly: GCA_026710285.1. GTDB lineage: Bacteria > Pseudomonadota > Gammaproteobacteria > Pseudomonadales > Endozoicomonadaceae > JAPORK01. Next base: position 14,311 of record JAPORK010000021.1, read on the forward strand.
ATGTTAACAAAGTGAAAGTTAGCCATGCAGCGATTTCAATATCTAAGCTGGCATATTGTGAGAACATGAACCAAAGTGGAGAAGTACCTAATATAACCGTTGCCAGCCATGCTGTTGTAATATTAAAAAACCGCAGAGCAGTGAGGTATGCAGTTACCATGGATGCTAAACCAAACATTAATGGCGGAATACGTAAAGCAAAATTGTTGACACCAAACAGGTGCATTGAAAAAGCTTCCAGCCAATAATAGAGAATGGGTTTATCCATAAATAAAACACCATTGAGCAAAGGATTGATGTAATCTCCACTCAGATACATCTGCCAGGCAATTGAGGCATAACGGGCTTCATCAGGAACACCAATGGGACGGATATTGACAGTTAGCAGATAAAAAACAATAAAAAATAAAAACAGCAACAGGGATTTACCTGTAAATAATGGAGTCAGTAATCGTTTGTTCAACACAAGTAAACCTTAAAACCATTTTTACTTTATTAAATGTTATGTTTAACATAAAAAAGCAATGAAAATTTTAATTCTCATTATAAAAGCTATTCTACAGTATTTTGGATACTTTTTAAATCAATTAGTCTTGTAGTGGTTAGTAATGCCGGATACTGATAATATAGCTGGCATGTATGCACGGACTGAAGAGCAGATGTAGTGAAAATTTATCGGATAGAAGGAACTGCCAATTGGCAGTTCCTTCTATCCGATAAAAAATGTGACTAGAAAGACAGCCTTCAGGGAGGAGAGGATGTCAATTAAACGATAAATCTATCCTATTGTTGAATGTGCAACCGTAAACGCTACCCTCATTTTTTTACAGAGCAGGATATTTAAGGCAGCTCACCTTTATTATTCCTAACATGGATATTAGCACCAGCACCAATTAACAGAGAAAAAATCTCTTCGTCTCCGTTATAACCAGCTACATGAAGTGCAGTATCACCATAGCAATTTTTATCATTGATATCAATTGAAGGGATATTGTAGAGTAGATATTGAACGACAACCAGATGTCCGCCTGCGGTAGCCATATGCAGAATAGTAGACCTTCTGTGATTTTTACTGCAAACATCAGCACCATACTGTATTAATTTTATTACACTATGTAAATCTCCCACAAAACAGGCTTTGTGGAGTGCTGTGTCACCTTTATGGGTTGTACTATTGATCTGATCAATATCCATATGCTGCAACAGAAGCTCAACATATTCAGAATACTTTCCGACAGCAGAATGGAGAGCGTTGATACCAAAATCATTTTTGGCATTTACATCAGCACCTGCTTTCAACAACAGATCGATGCATCTTCTTTCTACTTTATTAATGGCACAAATCAGTGCGGTGTTACCATCTTTATCTTTTTTGTTGAGCATGATGTGATCAGATTTTAGCAATGCTGCAATACACTCCGGATACCTATTTACAGCAGCTATTATGAGTACACAGCTGCCATAATCATTGACAGCATTAATACCAGCATCATTCATTGCTGGTAATAGTACAGTGACACACTTCACATAATTTCGTCTAACAGCACTATGAAGAGCAGTAGAGCTATCGATAGTGTTGCTGATGTTAGTATCTGCGCCTGCTTCTATTAATACTTTAATACACGCCGGATGATTCCCATCGACAGCACTATGAAGTGCAGTTTTACCATAAAAATCTCTAGTATTCACATCAATGAAACCAAACTGTGTTAATCTGCTAACGCACTCGGCATGACCTTTAAAAGCTGCCATGTGAAGTGCATTGTTACCGATGGAATCTGTAACCCTGATTTCATCAATAGATAGAGACCGTAATAGCTCGGTGATATGTGCTACATCTCCTTTCTTAGCAGCTTCATAAAGATGCATATTACTAAACTTATTTAAAGCACCTCTTGCACAAGCACTTTCACGGTTTTTTAAAATAGTAGCGCATTCTGTAAACCCTTTTGAAATAGCAGTATGAATAGCGGAATGACCGTCAATATTTTTTATATAAGTATTAGCACCGGCTTTTGCCAATAGCTTTACACATTCCAGGTGATTTTTGCTAACAGCACAATGAAGAGGGGTGCTGTGATAGGCATTTACAACATCAAGTTTAACAGAAGGAGATTGCAATAATATCCTGATACATTCCACATGCCCTCTGAGAGCAGCTATGTAAAGTGCAGTTTTATCATCGCAATTTTTAGCATTAATATCGATATGAGGAGATTTTAATAGTTTTTCAATACACTTCGGATGTCCTTTGATGGCAGCTATGTAAAGTGGAGTAGAAGTGAGGTTATCTATAATGTTAACATCAGCACCCGCTTCTGTTAATATCTGTACACATTCAGGATGGTTTCCGTCAACAGCACGGTGAAGAGCAGTTTTACCACAATTACTCAGAACATTAAAATGAATAAAAGGAAGCTGTGATAACATCCTGACACATTCTGTATTCCCTCTGAAAGCAGCTATGTGAAGTGCAGTATTATTATGATAATCTACCGCATTGATATCATCCTCTTTCATAAACGATAAAAGAAGAGCAACACAATTTGTATATCCCATGAAAGCAGCTTCATGAAGTATAGTAGAGCAATATTGGTTTTTGATATAAATATTAGCACCAGCCTCTAATAGTTTTTTTATAACGATATCATTTCCATTCTCAAGTGCTATCTGGATTGGAACTTTATGAGAATTTCCTTTAATATTGACATTAATATTCGGAATCTTTAATAATATATCAAGACATGCATCCTTTCCTTCTGTTACAGCACACCAAAGTGCAGTATGACCATCTCTGTTTTGAGTATTAACAAATACACTACCACAAACTTCTGATAGCACACGAAGGCTGTCTGGTTTGTTTGCAAAGACAGCTTTGTGAAGCACAGTATTGCCATCCTTATCAAACATTTTGATCTGACCTGAACAAAATTTTAATAATAATTTAATGCAGTTTACATGTCCTGCTGCGATAGCATAATCAAGCGCATTACAATCAACTATATCTTTAGCATCTGTATCAATATTTTCAGCATCTAACAATTCCATAAGACATCCATAATGCCCCCCACTGGCAGCCAGATGTAATGCAGTTTTACCAGCATTATTTTTCATATTAATATCAATATCTTCATATCCTAAAGTTGCAGCATCAGGTTCATCATTTTCTGTATAAGCCGTTGGGTTGGCAATCATAGCAATTTCTTTTTTATACACCAGCAATAATTTTACACATTGTATATGTCCTTCACGAGCAGCAATATGAAGGGGGGTATTACCCTGTTTATCCTGGCAATTAATGTTCTTAATATACAGTAATAAGTAAGTTAAGATGTCGACATTATTTTTAAGTGCTGCGGTGTGAAGGACCGTCATTTCTTCATTATTTGTGGCGCTCATATCAAAGCAACTACTAATTAATAACAATGCACCTTGTGTAAAATCGGTATAAATAGCTTCATGGAGAGGAGTATTACCACTTACATTTTTACTATTGATTGCATCTGGATTGGCAATTAAAAGAAAAATATCTTCTACTTTACGTTCTTTAATAGCAGAAAATAAATCGCCTGCAAGGGTAGAGATACTAAACATTGGTAGTAAAATCAATAACAGTCTTAAATTTTTATTCATCTTCCCTGCAAGTTTATTGCTAAAACAGATAAACAAACCATTAATAAACCATCTTATTAATGGAAAAATACACTTACACAACATAAATACCACTTCAATATTATTAATTAACTGATATATCTTTTGGTGCCTTAGCCCCTTTTAAAATAAATAACTTATATAAAAGTACAAATTATTTTGCTGCTAATATAGTCGTATTTGTTGAAAATACAAAATAAACAGCGTAGCCTTAAAAAATGTGCCTAAAAGGCAAGGACCGGGCAGAGCTGAAGCCCGGATACAAAACAATTAGGCTTCCACAGGCTCATCCCATGGAGTGCGTCCGGTAAAGGTTGGTATATTCAGCAGGGGCTTTTCTGCTGCCAGCATTCACATCTTTACTATTGTTTTGAAGCTTCCTCCAGCGCTAGTGGATTTTCATCTACCCAATCTGAATAGTATTTTTTCCAAAGAGGATTTTCAAAAAAATTTGTCGGTAATGCATATTCATCATACCTGGTGGAGGTATAAAGATATTTAACATTACTCTCTCTTTGGTCGTCAATTTGATCAGCACTTTGAAAAACAAGAGCTGCATCTTTAGTTGACCTTTGCCATTGCAAAAACAGGTTTTTGCCTAAATAAAAGACTGTATTAGTGTTAATTTCATCTTCAATAGCCGATACTTCTGTTATATGTACAATGTCTCCTGGAGACAGTTGTTTAACTGTATCAGTAAGTGATTTACTATATCTACTCATTTGTTTTATTGGTAGATTAATCATCGCATGACCGCTGGCTATATAGCGCATGATATAAAAGCAAGCTGGAGGTTCTGCCGGAGATTTTTCAAGTGTTACTGTTTTCCACCCAAATCTGTAAAGAACCAGTAATCTGCGTTGTATGCGTGGTGGCAGGGGTAGTTTTTTACCATCAAGATAAATATTAATACCCTGTTTAGGATCTAAAACTTCTCCTTTTGTGAACTGCCTCAAAGTGTTAGCAGCAAAGGTTAT
>JAPORK010000209.1:0-267 GCA_026710285.1 Endozoicomonadaceae bacterium
GTCAGTCTCAGTTTTCTCATAGAATAGTAATTAATTATACTAACTATATACCATGGATGTGTAATAATTTTAATTTAATCTTTTTAATACAACAAAAAAACTATCAGAAAACTTTTCATATGTATGATCCTGAAATTAATGTTAACATTGAGACTGCTCAATTTACTTCTGTATTTAATGCAAATGTACAGCTGGGTGAAAAGGTGTGTAAACTACTTGAACCCTAAATAGATTATTTTTACAATAATCAGATGTAGCTTTCGGTGA
>JAPORK010000209.1:277-18707 GCA_026710285.1 Endozoicomonadaceae bacterium
TGGTCTTTTATAGAATTGCAAAAATCCGTACATATCATACTATCATAGCCGTTTTTATTTTCAGTGTTTTTTAAATCTTCCAAAATCTTCATTGCCTTTTCAATTTTTTTGAAGACTCTAGTAATTGTTTTGTTAAATATTTAGTCATCCCTTAAAAATACACTTTAACCCAAATAACCAATACCGGTATATAAAACTCAGTAATCGTAAATGAGAATGTACACGTTTTGTGTACATTACTTAAAGATATCCTTTAAAAAAACTGGTTACTTTTTCGCCGGGATTCTCTGCTCTCATGAAGCTTTCTCCGATAAGAAAAGCCTTAACTCCATTTTGAAACATCGCCACAACATCCTCTTTTTTACTGATACCACTTTCAGTAATCACCAGACGTTTATCAGGGATATGTGGAAGCAGATCATAGGTTGTCTCCAGCGTTGTTTCAAAAGTATGAAGATTGCGATTATTAATGCCTGTCATCCCCTCTTTTAAAGGGAGTGCGGTTTCCAGCTCTTCTTTATTATGGACTTCAACCAAAACATCTAAGCCGGTTTCTGTTGCAGTATGAAAAAGATCTTCCAGCTGATTTTTTTCAAGCGCAGCAACAATAAGTAAAATGCAATCTGCACCTAATGCTCTGGATTGATATACCTGATACGGGCTGATAATAAAATCCTTGCGTAATACAGGTAAAGCACAACTTTTTTTTGCTTCCTGCAGATAATCAATACTACCCTGAAAAAAATTCACATCAGTCAGTACAGATAGGCAGGTGGCTCCTCCTTCCTCATAACTGGCTGCTAAACTGGCAGGATGAAAGTCAGGGCGAATCAGCCCTTTACTTGGCGAGGCTTTTTTTATTTCTGCAATAATACCTGCTTTATTTGCGTTAACCTGTGTAGTAATCTTCTGTTTGAAACCCCGCACTTCTTCGCTGTCGGCTGCACGGGAACGCAGTTCATTTAATGGTGTTTTATATGATTGATGAGCAAGTTCTTCTTTTTTAACACTGAGTATTTTGGTTAAGATAGTAGGTTGATTCATTTCTTGTTTTCCTGCTCCGGCAGTGAGCCTAACTGTTGAGATAGTTTAGCCAGTTTCTGTAATAATGTGGCTGCTGAACCACTGTGTACGACTTCTTTCGCCAGGTTGATTCCTTCCTTTAAAGAAGCAGCCGTGCCGGCAACATAAAGCGCAGCTCCTGCATTGAGCATCAGCATATCAGCTGCCTTCTGATGACCACCTGTTAAAGCCTGTTGAACCAGTGTCAGAGAAGTTGTTGGGCTATTCACAATCAAGCCCTGAAGATCAGTGTGTTGTATGCCATAATCAGCAGGATCCAGCATATAATCACGGATATGCCCGTTATGACTCTCAACCACGAAAGTTTTTTTAACCGGACTGATTTCATCCAGACCATCTTCAGAGTGCACAACCATGACATGGCAGCTTCCAAGCTTAGTTAGTACTTCGGCTACAACACGGCATAAACTCTTTTCATAAACTCCAATCAAATGGCGTCTTGCGTTGGCAGGGTTGGTGAGTGGACCGAGTAAATTCATAAATGTTCTGAATCCCAGTAATTTACGAACTTCACCCACATGACGCATGGCTGAATGGTAGCAGGGTGCAAACATAAAACCTATATTGAGTTCTTCAATGCATTGTTTCACCTGTTCCGCATTGAGTTTGATATTAACACCTGCCTCCATTAGTAAATTAGCGCTACCACTTTGACTGGAAAAACTAACATTGCCGTGTTTAGCTACCTTTGCACCGGCTGCTGCACAGATAAATGCTGATGCCGTTGAAACATTAAAGAGGTTGGCGCCATCCCCTCCGGTGCCAACAACATCGATAATATCAGGATCATCTATTTGTACACAGGTTCTGAGAGAACGCATGACTTTTGCCGCAGCTATTATTTCATCTACGGTTTCTCCTTTCATATGCATACCGGTAAGAAATGCAGCGATTCTGACCGGCGGCACCTGACCCGTCATCATTTCCCACATTATTTTTTCCATTATTTCAGTGCTGAAATTTTTTTTGTGTAAAAGTTGTAACAGCCCTTCCTGCATGATATTCAATGGAGTATTTCCTTCTTATTATTTAAATAAAAACTAAACTACAGACGCATAAAGTTAGCAAAGAGACTGTGTCCGTGCTCAGTCAGTATTGATTCTGGGTGAAACTGTACACCTTCTATGTGTGTTGAACGGTGTCTCAGCCCCATAATTTCATCAATTTCATTGTCTTCGTTATATGTCCATGCAGTCATTTCAAGGCAGTCAGGTAAAGTCTCTTTTTCTACCACCAGAGAGTGGTAACGTGTTGCAATAAAAGGATTTTTTATTCCAGCAAAGATACCCTGACCATTATGATAAATTGCCGATGTTTTGCCATGCATAACTTTTTTAGCCCGAATAATCCGACCATCAAAAACCTGCCCTATGCACTGGTGACCAAGACAGACACCAAGCAGTGGAATTTTTTTATAAAAATGACGAATAATATCCATAGATATACCTGCTTCATTTGGCGTGCAGGGACCCGGAGAAATGACAATGTATTCAGGATTCATCATGCTGAGGGAGGCAATATTGGTTTCGTTATTGCGCAAAACAGTAACGTCTGCGCCCAACTCCCGAAAATACTGCACAATGTTGTAAGTAAAAGAGTCGTAATTATCGATAACAATTAACATGATTGTACTCTGATTGATTTCAAAATTCTTGCTGTGCTCTGGACAGTGCATCAAAAATAGCTCTGCTTTTATTCATTGTTTCTTCCCATTCGGTAGCAGGATCAGAATCATGAACAATGCCTGCACCCGCTTGATTATACAGCTTTCCATCTTTTATTACTGCTGTACGCAGTGCAAGCGCCATATCCATATTACCGTTCCAACTTAAATAACCAATAGCACCGCCATAAATACCCCGTTTGACCGGTTCAAGTTCATCAATAATTTCCATAGCTCTGATTTTAGGTGCACCGCTTAATGTCCCTGCGGGTAGTATTGAAACAAGTACATCAAGCGGGTTAAGTCCTGCTTTGAGCTTTCCGACAATCGTTGATGATATATGCATTACATGTGAATAATGTTCTGTTACCATTTGTTCAGTTACTTTAACGCTACCGGTTTCAGCGATACGACCCACATCGTTTCTGCCAAGATCAATTAACATCAGATGTTCTGCAATTTCTTTTGGATCATTTAAAAGGTCTTTTTCCAGCGCGCTGTCTTCAGCTGCATCTTTTCCTCTGCGTCGAGTTCCTGCCAGAGGTCGCACCATAATTTCTCCATTTTCAAGACGACACAGCGTTTCAGGTGAGGAGCCTACAATATAAAAATCTTTTAAGTTCATAAAAGACATATAAGGTGATGGGTTCGATGCTCTTAGTGCCCGGTAAATATTTATTGGTTCTCCTGAAAAATCAACACTCATACGATGTGAAGAGACTACCTGCATAATATCCCCTGCAACGGTATAATCTTTTATTTTTTTTACTGCACATTCATAAGCATTGCGGGGCATAGAATAGTTAATCTGCTGTGATAACAAGTCTTGCCCGGTCTGCCGGGATAGTGATTGTGAGTAGTATCCCTGTTCTTTTGGTGCTAAGGCGCTGTTTAACAGATCAATCCAGTGATTTAGTTTGGCTTCACCGTTGGTCAGCGCCTCTTTTTTACCAGGATCAATAAACGTGACCAGTTTGGTGGTACCCGACAGATTATCAAATATAACAAAATTGTCTGACAGCATGAGTAAAATATCCGGAACATTAAGCTCATCTTTTGGTTTTGTTTTCCACAGGTGGGTCTCTGTATAACGGACTGTATCATAACCAAAATAACCAACCAAGCCACCATTGAAAAAGGATGTATCCGGTAAATCAGCCACTTTAAACTGTTTTATATATTGATGAATTGCCTGTAATGGATTTTGAACCTCACACTTTTTTACTATTTTTCCACCGGTTTCATGAATCATTGTATAACCATAAAATTTTATAACCTCTGTACAGTCCAGACCGATCAGTGAGTAACGACCCCATTTGTTATCTCTTTCAACAGATTCCAGCAGATAGGAATAAGTGTGATTTGCCAGTTTAAGGTAAGCAGAAAGCGGGGTTTCAAGATCACACAGTATTTCCCGGGCGAGAGGTACACGATTATAACCCTGTGCAGAGAGGCTTTCTATTTCTTTGAGTGTCATAAAAGTTCCGGTTGTTTATAATTAAAAAAAGTTATTATAGTTGTAAATACAGGATATAAAAAATATCTGGCAATACTCAAGGTTTATCTGTTGATAACATTTCTGGTTTGGGAAATATAGCATGAATGCTATAATTCTGTTTTCAGGACAGCTTTGCAGGAAGGTTAATAGTATCGATTATTAAAAAAGGGGTACTTATCGTCTTACGATTATTAAAACAATCAGGATTAATTTTATACAGTCTACCGAATAAAAACTATATAATACAATAGCTTATATGTTTAAAACTTTTTATGTATTAAGATTTTGTACGCGATAAAAAGCCCCGGGTTTAGCCTATCTTTTATACACAAATTCCCAGCAAAAATTTCAAATAAACGCAGCAGAGTGAGTACAGGCAGATTCAGATAATTTCAATACTTCTCTATCTGCTGGTTGAGCTTGTCGAAGCCTGGATGGAAGGCTGCAGCTTTAACTTCTCCCGGACTTTGGCTGATGCGCCGGGACACGGCGTTTGTGTAAAGAGTTCCTCTGTAGCAAAACCTGTCAGCCCAGGTGCTACAGCGAAAGGTGTTGAGGATTCTCAACATGGGTCGCAAGAAGCCCCCACTACAACCGCTCTTGCGGTTTAGTGGTGGGAGTGTGTCACCAATAAATTCTTTGAAATAAATAACTCAAAAAAGCATCTGATCTTTTGGTGGTGACAAACTCCAGTAGTAGCCTTTTACTTTGGTGCCATGGTAAGTCTCATCATCATCATTTCTTAAGTATAAAATAAGATGACTACCCGCTTTTTCACCATTCATCCAGCTAAATTTATCATCAACTGATGTTGAGGGTATTTTTGTCAAATTTTATTATCATTGCATCCTTTCCAGATCCTTTTATCTTAGGTATCACAATGCCTCGACCCTTATTAATACAGCCCGGGGAAATCATACATGCTGTGACTTTTAATTATAATTTTATCACGATGAAACTTATGAATAGCACTGCAACCATGCCAATAAAATATAAAAGACATTTCGCTTTTAGTGGTATTATATAGATCAATACTCCGGACAGTTTTCAAAAATCTACTATGAGTTAAACTGTAAGCTATTGATTTTTAACGATATTTTTACAACAAAATAAAAAATAAATCCTTTTTAAATCAACAACTTACAAAAATTGTCCGAAGTGTTGATAGATTAAAAAGATTTGTTTTTGCGTGTAAATATAAAGATGATCCCGTATAAAAAAACAATATGGTAAGCAAAAACGATATTTTTTTTATTACATTGAGGATCATCATAAACACCTTATTATATTAATTATCATAAATGCTTATAACTGCAGTTTTCTCAAGTGTTGCACAATATAATTTAGCATTTTTGGAGTTCTTGTCAAAACTGACATTTGCAGTTTTATAAAGTAATGTAATGACCTTATTTGATTCAGTTTATCTGATTTTATCTTTGAAATATCGTTGGTAGTTTCTATTATAAGTATAAGGATATTAAAATCGACTTTCGTTTGTAAACCTGCCAAAGAAATCAATTTATCAACAGAGCCTGGAATTTTAGTTTATGAAAAAAATTACAATAGTTATATTTATTATAACAACATGTTATACTACTTGTGCCTTTGCCAGAAAACATAAAAAGCATTCTGCTTATGTTCCGGTATGGCAGAGCATGAATCTTGATGGTGTGAATATTTTTAATTATTTTCATGCATCCAATGGAGATGATTATGCTGTTAATAATACTAATTTTATTTATTATCATGCAAGTGGTACTAAAGCTGGATTATGGAAAAAAATAGATACCAATATCATAAAAGAAAAGTACCATTTTTATAATGATATTAGTGTACAAGCTATTTATGTTTATAAACAGATGATGTTGATTGCAATTCAGACGGCAGGACTTTTTGCCAGTTTTGATGGTGGAAAAACATGGTCCCGAACGCAAGCACAATTTTTCTTTTTTTCTGTTTATGAATCAAATATAACCGGAGTTATTGATCAGAGTTCATCTAAACTGGTTATATTTATTCAGTCAAAGGGATGTATTAAAAAAGCAGTTATTGATCCTGTTCATCTTGATGAAATACTTAAGGCTACATGGACGAATATCTCTCCGGCAGGTAGTTCAACAGGATACAGTCATATTCAGTTTTTCAATAACAAGATGTATACAAATAGTTTGTATGGGTTTAGTAAAGGAACCACTTTTATTTCACAAGACTATGGTAATACATGGAAGCATATTATCATCTATTCATCAGGAATACCCGCTGTATCAGGTGCCAGTGTATCACAAAATTATGTTACAGATGAAAATGTAATGTACGCGGCAACTAATTACGGCGTTTATAAATCAGAAGATGGAATTAACTGGAAATTTATTGGTTTCAGGGGCAAGATTATAGAAGGGATCTGTATGTTGAATGGAGTTTTGTATGTTGGTATTCACAGACAAGGCATATATAGTTCTCCTGATAACGGGCAACACTGGTTTCATGATAATAATGATGCTATTAATAAAAATAAAAATCCTGCTTTTTACATTAGGTATAAATATTTTTATATTCACGCCTCTAAGATTATTTTATTGACTAACGTTGGTCTTTATCAGTATTCCGGATAGATACAAAATAATTCTGAAGCGTACTCTAAAACCTGTTTTAGTTGGATTAACAGGTTTTAGGGTGCAATGTCAAGATATCTCATCACTCAAAGAGTCTGAACAATCTGTAGAACTTGTAAAATCTGAATCTGAACCTGAATCTGAAGAGTCAGCTTCTGCTAATTCATCAAAATACTGTTTCTGAACTTTAAGTAAGTGGCTCCATTTAACCAGGTGTGGATTTTTCGTATCAACAAAATTTGGATAAGATATCGTTATAGTCCTTTTATCATCACCTTTGAGTTTATGTTCTTTGGCGTGAGCACCCAGATTAGCCCGTTTTTTCTTATTTTCAGGAATCTCAAAGGGGCAGTGTAAATAATTACAACGACCATGTATTTTACGCATATTGTTAGATACCTTCATATCAGAGATCTTTTCATATGATGCAGTTGACACTTTTTCCTCAGATGTAAAATGTGGTATATAACAGTAGGCTTCCTGTTGTGATAGCCCAATCTGTTCCACCTCTAAAGCAGAGTCTTTATATTTTTTCTGCAAAAGCTGAACAAATCTTTGATTAATTTCTTTTTCGCCAAATTCTGCAAAAATAGTTTTTACCTTTGTGGGTATTGTTCTGCTAACTTTTTGAGAAGGTTCAGCACTTACAAAATCTGTGCTTCTTCTTTTTTGACCGATTTTTACAGGATTACAGGCAGTGTTTTCCGGCTTATCAACTGAAGATGCCTGTGTGCTTCTTATCGGTAATTGTGCTCCTGGTACCATGATGTCTCCTTCGTCAGTAAATTGTCATTGTTAATAGATTTAAAAAACTATATAGCGCATGCTTCAAGTTGATTGATGAACTTCACTTTATCATCAGATGCAGATTTTTTATCTGTTGTTTTGAGTGTTAAATACCGAGATTGTTGCATGAAAAATAAACAGTTGTGTTATGTTTGCTTACAGAGTGATTGGTTTTCTCGGGAATTACTGAGGTGTGGTCTACTTTCCTGAGTCGTTTTAAAGCGATATCCTTTATATTAATTTATCTGAACTGTGCTGATTACAATTGCCTACACTAAATATACTTCATATGAAGTATAGTTGTTTTTGAAGCTGGAAGTATAGCTATCAAAATTTTTATACTATACGGTTTTTGTCTTTCTTTTTGGATAATTTATTTTGTGTCGTTTCTTTCTTTTAATTGTAATACCATCATTAGTATTGCATCATGTCCCTATGTATAAAACATATCAGGATAATAAATAATTAACGCTAATAAAATGTGTACCGCCGTTACGATAAGTAAACGGAACATATATCCATTTCTGTAAATTGGCATAAGTCGTTTGTTTTGTATTAACTGAACCATTTGCATTAAAGTCAATGTAGATCCATTCATTTTTTTCTTTAGAGTGACATTCTATTACCCGCAAATGATTTATGTTGCCAATAATTCTAACGTCGTCTGTATTAAATATTTTTTTTAGATTATACTCATTTATCAGTTCAAATTCACTGTTTGTAGAAAATGAATCAAATACATCCTGTAGTACCTCTATGTATGCAGTTTTATATATAAAATTAATCGGGGCTTTTAGTATTGACATCACTTTTCTTACTTCATAGAAATGCTGTAATGCACTTAATTTGATAGGACTCTTGCTTACATAAGATGCAAAAAGAATAGCGCCTGTATCACACTCGGCTGCAAAAGAGGAGAAATGTAAATTATACCATGTGAGTTGTAAAATATTCCAATCAGGAATATGTAAAAATACATTGTCTTCTTTTCCTGTAATAAAACGAGCCATTCCACACCCTTTTAGATAATCAACAATATTGGGTAGAAGGTGTTCTTCTTCATCGGAAGCATCGGCAATACCACTGGTTCCGGGCAGCATTCTGAAAGGAAGTTGCAGGTAGTCAGAAAAGTTCTCCATTTCTATAGTTGAAGAAGCCAGTGCGGATCCTAGTATTTCAGATTCAAAAATAATACCAGCAAAACCAATGGCTGTCATTATCGTCGTAGCTGTTATACCGGTGACCTGTGCTGCTATATTTAATCCTTTGTTTGCAGGTGCAGCAGCAGAAGCCACTGATAACACGCCAGAACCTAATGTATTGCGTAATCCTGTAACAATAGAGCCTCCTCCGCAGGCGAGTATGGTTAATCCGGCTGCAACAGTCGCACCAACAATATTTGCCCATTTTTTATGAATAGCGCTAAAACCCAGTGTTTCAATATATCCGCTCCATGTAGCAATTGTACTGATCCACCGGGGCATGTTACCATCCGGATCACTGTTCATAATTGGATTATTGTTTCCGAAACAGTAACCATCTCCGAGCGGATCTTCACTAACGAAATAGCGTTTTTTTGGGTTGTATGTTCGATGTCCTGAACCTAAAAATTGCCATCCGGTAAACGGATCGGTATGTTCACCGTCAAATCCCTGTAAAGTTTGTTGATATAATGGTAATGAGACAGATTTATTATGCCAAACCATACCGTAGGGGCTATAAATATTTTGTTGTTTTAACTGGTAATTAAAGTTATTTTTATTGGCTTTTGTTAATACACCCGTCACATCTCCTTTGTAATTATTTTCGTAATACTCATACACGACACCATCAATAGTTTTAGCTATGCCACTGTAACCTGTCGTATGCATTGTTTGTCCATTATTAATCTTTTCATTAATTAATTGTCCGTTACGATAAAAAAAATGGCTGGTATTTGTTGTGTTTTCTGCTGTTATTTCCTGATCATAACCATTATAAAAATAGTGACTTTGTTTTCCTGAAGGCATTATAACCTGAGTAATTTGATTGAAAGCATTATATGTTATTTGATTACCTTCTCCATCTGTTAACATATTTCCACTAACGTCATAGTTGAAAAAGTGTGTAACTGGAGATCGATTATTCCATACAGTACTAATTTTTGTCAGGCGGAAAGGTATAGCAGAATTGTTATAACTGTACAGTGTCTCTTTAGTTAGTGTCTTATTATACGAAGTATTCTGTAATATTTCTGTAACTTTACTGATCTTATTTAAAGGGGTAAAAGTATAGTTTTGTCGGGTAATAACGGGTGCCTTTTGTAAGTTTGTATTCGCAAAATCAGTGTCTCTTGAACATAAAGTCAGGCTGGAAGATCCATCACAAGTCATAGTTTTCAGATTATTAAGTACATCATACTGATAATGATAACGAGCATATTGGTTATGTGCTGCTTTATAGAACAGCATGGTTATATTATTATAGGTATCATAATTAAACTGCCACTGTGTAAGTAATTTTCCTGACAATATATCGGTTATCTGATGTTGATGCCCCCAGTTATCATAAGATATATACCTTTGCATCCCGCTACCATAATGAATAGAGGCAGTACGGGAAAAATCATCATATACCATTGAATAGAGTGTTTTATCATTATTATCTCTTCCGGTATAATGGACAGAAGAAGTACGTCCTAATGTATCATAAAAAACACTTGTTCTGTAACCAGAAATATCATTAGTACTGATGATTCGTCTGTTAATATCATATTGCCATTGCAAATGGTAAGATAAATGGTGATCGACATCAGTATGGTATAAAGATTGTGGCAATCCATCTACACTATAAGTATAAGTAGTGACTCCGGTCACATCGGTTGTTTTCACTGGTAATAAGCTGATATAATTGTAATCTGTTCGTATTTTTAACTGACCATCCACCCATTCTGCAGTGGGTAAATTTACATTATTATATTGCCAGGAAAAACGATGACCTGCTGGTGTAATCTTAACAGAAAGTAATCCATTTTTGGTATAAAAAAATCTTGTTTTTTTACCATCTTCACCCGCGCTCCATAGTCTTTGTCCGGCGCTATTATATTTAGCAGAAGAGAGCAGATAGTGTCCTCCGGAAACGGGAAAAGCCCAGTTTTGTATGATATGCCCAGTCAGATCATAAACCTGATGCATTTTATTTCCGGCAGGATCAGTCATATCAGTTAGTCTTCCCAGTGTATCATAATGTCGTTTAATTATTCTTCCCAATACATCTTTGACTGTAACAACACGTCCAAAGCCATCATAATTGAAAGTGATAATTTTTGCATGAGAAGATTTATTTATGGGCTCACATAGCTCTTTAACAGCAGAAGATATATTTTTTATGGCAGGCAATATAAGTTGTTCAGTGGGTTTATCAAGTACATTTTTATGTACAATCAATATAGTAGAAGACATTAAATTTTTATTTTGTTCATAGCTTATACTGCATCTGTTCTTTTCGTTATGAAGAGTAACTACATTTTCTCCATCAGGCAAATGAACGCGAAACAATCTGCCGGCACTGTCATAATCATAAGTGACAGCCAGATCAGTTGTTTTTTTGTGATCCATTATGTAACTGTGTTTTGCTGTAATTCGTCCGTAACGATCATAGGTAATTTTATTTTTTAATAACCAGTGATCAGATTGAATCTTTCCTGCAGTTGTAATAACCTGCTCCAGATGCATTAAACTACGTCCGGCACCATCAAAAATATATTTTTGCTTAAATCCGTTGGCAGCTGTTATTAAAACCTGATTCAATGCGGGTGAAATGATATATTGATAGCGAGTTGTGGCAGCAAAAGAAGTGCCTGTAGCTAAATGGATCTGAGTTAGTCTTCCCCACTGATCATAATCATAACAGGTGATATTTTGACCAGCAGGATCAGTTTTATACAATATCTGACTGGTAAATAAACTGGTAATCACTGATGACGATTGTTGTATGTCCTGTTGATTAGAACTGATAATACTGAAAGTAGTTTGACTATAATTATCAGAATTTTTTATATAATAATATTTTCTAATAACAGCAGTGGGTGATAAAGAAGCCGAAGACTGATTATCGGTTAATATAATTTTTCTGACTAATCCATAGGTTAATAAATTCTCTGTATTATGATAATAATTACGAACAGTGGTTATTTTCTGATTACCTGACTGTGTAGTTTGTTTTGTAAGTGCTAGTATATACTCCTTTCCATTACGATTGAATACTTTACTATAGTGATTATGTATAATAACTGGTAGCAACATTGTCTCTGCAGTTGTTGTGCTGTGTGCGGGATATTTAATAACGGTTTCTGGCAATCTGCTAAAAAGCCATGACTCTGGGGATGGTGGACAAGCATAATCACCTGTGACCGGACAATAATCAATATGCGTTGAACGACCCCAGCTGTCTTTATAATTCACTGTACGTCCATCATTATCATAATCTGTTGTAGTCGTATTAATTGCTGGAGTATCTGAGTCGTCACTCCAGTGGTTGGTTACTGTTTTTAAAGGAAGACTATAGGACGCAGGTAAATCAGCAAAAGAAAGTTCTGCACAGCCATTAGGTTTATCACGCCGGCAAAAGAAATTTCTGACCTGTGAAAGCAGATGTCCAGTTTTATCATTAATCAGACGATCATCAATAAGTAAATGATATTTATCATATGTTCTGATATCTTTGGTAATGCCGTTATCTGCCACAGTACGATAGGTATAATTCGCTGGTGCTTCAAATAAAATATCATTTTGTGAAGATTTAACGACAGGAAGTCCGGAATTGTAAGCAAGGTAGTTGTGCTCATTATTATTAGCTTGTGTATAGGAATAATGAGTAACCATCATCGGTTGACCAAAACCAGGATCTTCTGTTTCACGGATAACAGCGCAGAGTGATTTTTTTACAGGTAATCGGCTTTTAATAGCATTTGTACAATTATAGCTAAAAGTTTTTTTTAACCCGGTTGGATAATCCATCTGAGTAATTAAATGACCTGTATAGTGTATATATACACCGTTGTTGTTTTTATTGTTCAGAGGGAGTGTAATTGACGATAACAACCCCTGTGCTTTATTAATGATTACTTTAACTGGCTGTCCATAAATACCTTTACTGATAACAGTCAACTGCTGTGAAAACCTGTTAAGAAGAATATCATTTCCTTGATCATCCACAACAGCAGATAATAAGTGAGTGGCTGGAAAATAGATAAAGTTAACACCATTGCCATCCTGTTGTTCAAGACGTGTTTCAAAACCTGCATGCGATAAGATCTCTCGTAATCCGTTTGGGTAAGTGATTACAAAGTGACTGTTTTTATCTCCACTAATTTGTATATCGTGTAATTTGTGGTAGCGCGGCCACCACTGACCTTTTTTTGTTTGTCGTAAAAAAAAATTTTGACCAGAAGAAGTAATAAGCTGATTATTTTTTGGGTTGAAATGTGTGAGATTCCAGTTCCATCCACGACTTAATCCATCGTAATCAGCAGTGGTACCACTGCTGTAACAGACTTCCAGATCAATATCAGGTCCATGACCTGTATTGCTACGCAAACTCCCTACTTTAATCCATACACCGGATATACCTGTACGCGGATCGACTTGTGCACCCCATGTCCTGGTAAAATTGAAAGCATTAGACCATGCAGAAGAAGTTATTGAAGCTACAGCACCCATTTTTTGTGTGCGCACTTGCTGTTGTTTTTTTAAAAATTCAGCAGAGTTATTTTTTATTTGTCGTTTATTTAAGGTATTTTTTTCATTTTTATACACAGGCTTATAGTGAGAAGTTTTAGTTGATGAAAAAAGTGCATTCTGTTCAGAATAGCTTAAGCCTGCATATGCTAACAGAAACAGGCTGAGAAAGAATGATACTATTAAATTAAAAGAATATAATTTATTTTGTTTTTTTTTGTAAACAAGCATGAATGGATATTACCTGAAGAATTAAATGAATAGCTGATAAGGTTATGTGTAAAAATGCAATATCTTACTGTTTCGTTAATATTAATATATTGAGATAATATGCACAAAACAGTTTAGACAAATTCGGTAGGAAGTTGTGATTTTGTGTGTCGGTACGGACGGTGGCTGAGCTTTTCGAAGCCTGGGTAACTTGTAATCGGGTTTCGACAAGCTCAGCCCACGTTGTGCATCCGGAAAAGGCTGGTGTATTCAGCAGGAAACAAATCTGTCAGGATAAAAGTTAAGGCGTAAAAAATGTGGCTAAGAGGTCGGCGTTTGAATGAAGTCAAAACCTTAAATTATATAAACATTTAAACTATTTTGTGCACGTCCATTATGTGTCATTTCAGAGATCGCTGCCTGCTTTTCAACCAGCCATTAGTTTGCAACGCCCACAGTTGCGTAAAGTATTTTAGGAATTAATATAACGCTATTTGACAAAAGGAAAAATCAGTTGAACATCCGACTGTTTAACGTAAATTAACATAAAAAACTGTTAACTTTTTCATTTTTCATTTATAGTGTTTTCAAAATAGTATCTCGCATCGTTTGATAGCTTGTAAAATATCAGGTGTATAATTTTTATCTGTTGCAAAAAGTTTTTGATGCGTTATTTACAAAAGCAGATGGTTAGGTCATTGTGTTACAAAGCAATACTTTTTGCTGACGATTTTTTTTAATTATTTATAATTGTTATAAGTTGCAAAATCAGTTTTAATCAGTATGAAAAATATCCAACATTTATCGCCGAGACTGGCTAACCAGATTGCAGCAGGTGAAGTTGTTGAACGTCCTTCGGCTGTGATTAAAGAGTTGTTGGAAAATAGTCTGGATGCCGGCGCAAACAACATTGAAATAGAAGTAGAGCAGGGAGGAGTAAAGCGTCTTTGTGTCCGGGATAACGGAAAAGGCATTTTACAGAATGATTTACCTCTGGCTTTAGCTCGGCATGCCACCAGTAAAATTAATTCACTTGAAGATCTTGAGGCAATCGCTACCCTTGGTTTCAGGGGAGAAGCGTTGGCTTCTGTCAGTTCTGTTTCCCGGTTAACCTTATACTCAAGGACTCAGGATGAAAGCCCCGGATGGAGCGTTTACTGTGAAGGCAATGAAATGTCAACAGTTATCCGACCGGCACCACATCCGCAGGGAACAACAGTTGAAGTGAAAGAGTTATTTTTTAATACACCGGCACGGCGTAAATTTTTACGCTCAGAAAAAACTGAATTTAATCATATTGATGAAGTAGTTAAACGAATTGCTTTAAGTCGTTTTGATATTGCTATCAAATTAAAAAACAATAAACGCAGTGTTTATCAGTTGAGAATAGCTGATACAGATGTGGAAAAAGAGCGCCGTATAGCACAGTTTTTTGGGCAAGACTTTATTGATAATGCTGTAACAGTCAATGTTGATTCTGATGATGTAAAATTATGGGGATGGGTAGGGTTACCTACATTTTCCAGAGCAAAAGCAGATGGACAATATTTTTATGTCAATGGGCGAATTGTACGCGATAAAGTGATTAATCATGCGATTAAACAATCCTATAAAGATGTTTTATACAATGGTCGCCATCCGGTTTTTATTTTATACATGGAATTAAATCCCGGAGAAGTTGATGTTAACGTACACCCTGCAAAGCATGAAATTAGTTTTCGTAACAGTCATAAAATCCATAGTTTCATTTTTAGTGTGTTAGGCAAAGCACTTGCTAACGTGAGACCGAAAGATCAGTTAGAGGTTGTTGCTTACAAAGAAGAGCGGGATGCAGAGCATCGTGTTGATGAGTATAAACAGCAGGACGATAATATTAAACCAGAACAGGATAGCGCTGTATTATCTTCGCAGGCGCATCTGTCTTTAGCCGATTCTCCGCATAAATCAGCGCCTGATGTTGCGTTTTTTAGCAAACCTTCCGGTTATGTAAATAAATCATCTTATGTTATTCCGGAAGCAGAGGAAAGTGAAGCGTCTCATGTACAAGAAGCTGCGGTCATAACCCGTGATAATGAAGCGTATAACAGTGATAATATTAAAGCATTGTCAGCAGAACAGCATAAAGTATTCAGTACTCATGAAGTAGCTAAAGAGAAAAACAGCACAGCTGTGGATCAAAGTAGTTTGCCTGATGAGCATATTGCAGACAGTTCAACAGAAATACCGCCACTTGGTTTTGCTGTGGCACAGATAAAAGGCGTTTATATTCTGGCTGAAAATATGTTTGGAATGGTACTGGCAGATATGCATGCAGCACACGAGCGCATAACGTATGAACGCATGAAGCAGGCTTTAAAAGCAGAAAAAATAACCATGCAACCACTGCTGTTTCCGGAAATTATAGCTGCAAGTGCTGAAGAGGTTGAATGTGCAGAAAAATATCAGCAAACTTTAACACTGCTTGGATTACAGTTAGATGTTGTAAGCGCTGAAAGCATTGCTGTCCGGCAGATTCCTGCTTTATTAAAAGGTGCAGGTACCGAAATACTTGTACGTTCTGTGTTGCAAGATCTGGCAGATTATGGTAGTTCTCAGCTTATTGAATCGGAAATTCATGAAATTTTATCTACCATGGCTTGTCATGGTTCTGTTCGTGCTAATCGTCGTTTATCTGTAGGTGAAATGAATGCTTTATTGCGCGACATTGAAGCTACAGAAAATAGCGGACAGTGTAATCATGGTCGTCCTACCTGGATTCAGTTAACGATGAAAGAGGTGGACAAACTGTTTTTGCGTGGGCGTTAATAGTTAATGATGTCTGAAAGTAGTATTGGTTATAAAAATATAAAAAAACAATACTTGCTAATTATACTATATCAGACTGAACTTTGTAACTGCTAAAGAAACCGACTAATAACAACAATAAGGATCTTTTATGAAGCACTTTTACAAAATTATTTTTGTGACAACGCTGGCAATATTTGTATTGTCTGCCCATGCAGGAAGAGGTAAAGATCAGAATCCGGGGCAGGCACTTTTTTTTAAAATGAATCAGCTGTCATCTCTGGGTCGCCATACTATATCAGCATATCTTAAGAAGATAGAATCACACCTTAATGCACACCCTGATCTTATTGATGAATTAATAGAATATGAAGAAGAAAAAAATATAGTAAAGGCCACACCTTTAGCTTATGCCATATTATTTACCCCGGATGAAAAACTTATTGAACTGTTGGTTAAACAATATCGTGCTAATGTTAATGAACAGTTACCTGACGGAAGGCTGCCATTAGCTATAGCTATTTGTAAACAGCATGATTTTGCGGTGAAATTGTTGCGGGAACATGGAGCTATTCCTGCTAACATGGCGTTTCTTGATGCTGCAGAAGAGATAGCATCAACAGGAGCAAATTCAGATATTTCAGAAGACAGAGAGAAAAAAGCTTCCGTTAACGAAACACAGCCATTAAGTGAAGAAGAACAACAAACTGAAAAAGAGTCTGAGGAACAGGAAGTACAGCAAAAACAGCAAGAACAGGAAGTACAGCAAGCTGCGATCCGATCTGAAGAAGTAATTCCACGCGGTAAAAGAGATCTAAAGCAGCAGCTGGAAGAAAAGTTAAGAGGAAACAGAGTATCACCACCCTATAACGAGTGCCCGGAAATAAAAATATCTGAAGAACCAGTTGTTGAGCAAACTGTCCTAAAGAATGCAGATGAATCGCAACTAAAAGAAAATATTCCGGATGAACAGCAGATGCGGCTATACGAAGAGTTAAAAAGTCGTCTTAAACAAAAACCAGAAACACAAATTACAGACGAGACAGATGAAGGTTATGCTGCTGACTTTGCACATACTCTGGCACAAGAGACCGATGAGCTATGGTCAGACTTCATCCAAACACCGTTTATTAAGCAGTTATCAATGCAACAAAAAGTAAGCGATCAGGAATTTGAACAAAGATTTATGAAATACACCAAAATATCACTGCTGCTTTATGATGTTCTCGCCAAAAAGAGTGCAGAGGATGGTATTGATCCGGAGATAAAAACTTTTATAGACAACGCAAAAAATGCTGCGCCCTGGTCTGCAATTTATCACGTGCACAAAGCTGCTGAGCAAAAGTCTTGTGTATCTGCACCAAAAACACAATTGAGCACAGACCTGACAACTGATTTTTCAGATGAAAATAACAGGTTAAAAACCCATTTGCAGTGGTTGGATGATAACGTTGCTTTATCGCAGGATACAAAGATAATTGCGTATTTTGCCATATGGATTGGCGAACAGATAAATATTAATAAAGCAAGAGTCTATTGGTTGCAACAGCGTAAAGGGACGATTTTCGGTCAACATGCCGATAATTTCTGTTTTAGCATTAAAAATGAACAGGCTCTCAGTAAGCAATTAGCTCAGTTAATAAACAAGATCGCAGAAAAACACCCAAATTATAAAAGTGAATTTTTAACTTTAACCCGGGATATTTATAAAGATAAGATAGCAATATTAGAAGGTATTGTTAGTTGATCTAACCGGAGCGATCTTTTTATTAAGCCTCCGTACGGAAGTTTTAAGCACAATATACTATGTTTTGGAGCGCGCACACAAATGTTTGGTCAGGTATGAAAAAAACCTGGAAACTTCTTTATGGATTCCTGCTTCCGCAGGAATGTGCGTCCAGCAAAGACTGGTATGTTCAGCAGGAGATAAACCTGCCAGGGTAAGAGTCGGAGTCCTGTAGCTTGGGTAGCAATGTGGAGAGAAATCAAGACGTTGAAGCTTACCGACAAACCTGCCTTTAGGGATGAGAGGGTGGCGGATGGGTGTGTAGTAGTGATGAAGCGAGGTAACGCTCGT
>JAPORK010000171.1 GCA_026710285.1 Endozoicomonadaceae bacterium
ATATAATTTGCTTTTATTATTCATATAGCTATACATAAAAACCAAAGAGTTGCAGAGTATACTTTATACCTGCATACCTGCTACATTTTTTTAGTGTGTCATCTGGTGAATAACTTGAATTCAGCATATAAAAGAGGCTGATAAGCTTGAAAAAAAGCCTTTAAAAAAGTTTTGCTTATGTTTTTTTGTCATGTGTCGTTTATATAGGCAAACATGAAATATTCCGATTAATTGTCAACGCCCTCTAGCGTTTTGTAAAAAATCATTTTTAGTATTTTACAGTGTAAAAAATTTATATATGCACAGTTTTGTTTTAACCTGAGGAGTATTTTATTTTGCTGAAAAGCGCTGGCTTATTCTTATCATACTGATTTTTAAAAAATAAAGTTAAACTCTCTTCCTGCACCATCAGCTGAACTGTTTTATTGTTGATTCGATAATAACAACTTATATTCCTGAATATTATCTTTTCACAAAGCATGACAATAATATAGAAAAAAACGGTAATAAATACTTTTTTGAGACTTTTTAATGTAGACATTGCGTTTAAATTTGTATTTACTGTATTTTACATAAGTTGTCTAGGTTTATTTCCTGAATGACTTTGCTAGGGTCTGTTGATGTTTTTTAATATAGACTGTCTGAAGTATTGCCATATCATTATACAAAAAATATTACTAAGTGTTTCTTAAGGTTCAATATGCAAAAGCTAAATAATAAACGGATTATTGTTGGCATCACAGGAGGAATTGCGGCTTATAAAGCAGCAGAGCTTGTCAGGTTATTACACCGTTATGGCGCTGATGTACGTGTTGTAATGACACAGTCTGCCTCTGAATTTATTACACCTCTGACACTACAAGCGTTATCAGGCAATCCTGTACACACCAGTTTACTTGATACCGAAGCTGAAGCAGCAATGGGACATATTGAACTTGCCCGCTGGGCAGATGCAGTGGTTATTGCACCTGCTTCAGCTAATTTTATTGCGCAGATGACCGCAGGTCTTGCCGGTGAATTACTCTACGCCATTGTGCTGGCTACCTGTGCACCCGTTTGTATTGTTCCTGCAATGAATAAGGTAATGTGGGAAAATAAAGCAACTCAGGATAATATACTTAGGCTGCGACAACGGCAGATCAAAATTTTTTATCCGGTCCGGGGTGAACAGGCTTGTGGCGATATAGGTTTTGGGCGTATGCCGGAACCTGAAACCATCGCACAAAAATTAACCACCCTTTTTCAGCCAGGTTTACTTGATGGAAAGCAAGTTTTAATCACAGCAGGACCCACCAGAGAAAAAATTGATCCGGTGCGGTATCTTTCTAATAACAGCTCAGGTAAAATGGGATTTGCACTGACCAGTGCAGCCGTTGAAGCAGGTGCCAGTGTTACCCTGATAGCAGGTCCGGTATCTCAGCGTACACCAGAACGTGTCAGACGCATTGATGTAGAAAGCGCAGTTGAGATGCAACAAGCTGTTTTAAAAGTAATTAATACTCAAACACAGGATATTTTTATAGCCTGTGCTGCGGTTGCAGATTATCGTCCACAGCAGGTAATGAAAACCAAAATAAAAAAAACATTATCTAGCCCTGAAGAGACACTCACACTACAACTTACACTTAACCCGGATATTCTCATGAGTGTTGCAGCATTGCAACAGCATGTTCCGTTTCTGGTAGGTTTTGCCGCAGAAACAGATGATTTGATGGCAAATGCAAAAGAAAAAATGCGCAGAAAAAACCTTGATATGATTATTCTCAATGATGTGGCAAACCCTGCGATTGGGTTCAACAGTGACAATAATGCAGTCACAGTTCTGGGTCAGGCGCTTTCTCTGAAGCTGCCGGTTATGTCTAAACAGGCGCTGAGTCGAAAATTAATTAGTCTGATCGCTGAGGCTTATGCCAGGAAAGTACCTGTCGGTAAAAAGACTTCTCCTACGTAGTTGTTTTTATAAAGCAGCCTGTTTTAGTTCTCTGATTATTTAGAACCCATCATTTTGTCATTGAATAAATTACTATAGAATAGGTGTATACAATATACTTCCTTTTATAAATTAACTTTCAGGTATGGATTTTTCGTGAAAAACTCTGATAAGACCAAAGTAAAAGAGCGTTTATTCGCTGGTTTGCAATATTTATTCCCACAACATACTATCTCACGCTTAGCAGGTTTGATAGGAGATCATCCGTCACCGGTTATCAGGGATACACTGATAAAATGGTGGATAAAAAAATATAATGTCGCTATGGATGAGGCATTGCATGAAGATATCGCCAGCTATAAGAGTTTTAACGATTTTTTTACCCGCAGCCTGAAACCGGAAGCAAGACCGTTACCTGAAGACCAGCGTGTTATCGTCTCTCCTGCTGACGGCACAGTCAGTCAACTTGGAAATATTACATCAGGACGTATTGTTCAGGCCAAAGGGTTTGATTTTTCCATTGAAGAGCTGTGCGGTGCAGATGATACGCTGACAAAAACTTTCAGTAGCGGTTTATTTGGAACTATTTATCTTTCTCCGGGGGATTATCACAGAGTCCACATGCCCTGCACCGGAGAATTGCAAAAAATGATTTATATTCCGGGCAGACTTTTTTCTGTTAATGATGTATGTAACCAACGCATTCCCCGGCTGTTTGCCCGCAATGAACGAATTGTTTGCCTGTTTGATACCGATTATGGTCCAATGGCTATCGTTATGGTTGGTGCGCTTATTGTTGGAAGTATAGAAACCGTCTGGCAGGGTGAAGTTACGCCGGTGCGGCGCAAACAAAAAGTATATGATTATGTTGATGAACCAAAAGCTTCTGTTATCATTAAGCGAGGCGATGAAATGGGACGCTTTAAACTCGGATCAACTGTTATTGTACTGTTTGCCAGAGATAACATCTGCCCGGAAGAAACGTTAAATCCTAGCAGTAAAATACAGCTTGGGCAACCATTTGCATACCCTGACCATTAAAGGCAGATGGCCTGATTTATTAAAACAAACCTTGTTTATTACCAAAAACACACTGCTGTGGAGAAAATATAAGTGTTATTAAAAAATAAAGATATTCATGATGCAGACCACGAACTTGCTAGCGCTTTAGATGCCGAAAATCAACGTCAGGAAGAACATATAGAGTTAATTGCCTCTGAAAATTATGCCAGCCCTCAGGTTATGGCATTACAGGGCAGTCAGTTAACGAATAAATATGCTGAAGGCTACCCGGGAAAACGTTATTATGGTGGCTGTGAACATGTTGATGTAATCGAGCAGTTAGCTATTGACCGAGCTAAAAAATTATTTGGTGCAAATTACGCTAATGTCCAGCCACATTCTGGCTCTCAAGCAAATGCAGCGGCTTTTATGGCGCTGATGCAACCGGGTGACACTTTTCTGGGTATGAGCTTGGCGCACGGAGGTCATTTGACACATGGCGCAACAGTTAATTTTTCAGGACGTATATATAATGCAGTGCAGTACGGTATTGATGCCAATGGCTGTATTGATTATGATGCCATTGCAACATTAGCTCATGAACATCAGCCTAAATTGATTGTAGCTGGTTTTTCAGCTTACTCTGGTCTGGTTGACTGGGCTTTATTCAGATCTATTGCCGATCGTGTTAATGCGCGACTCCTGGTCGATATGGCGCATGTTGCAGGTCTTGTTGCAGCTGGAGTTTACCCTTCTCCTGTTCCTCATGCACATGTAGTCACCTCAACAACACATAAAACACTGGCAGGTCCAAGAGGCGGAATTATTTTATCCGGCAGTGATGACACAGATTTACATAAAAAACTTAATTTTGCAGTGTTTCCTGAATCACAGGGCGGACCTTTGTGTCATATTATTGCAGCAAAGGCTGCCTGTTTTAGAGAGGCTATGACCGAAGAATTTATCCATTATCAGGAACAGGTTCTTATCAATGCAAAAGCAATGGCAGCCACATTGCAGCAAAATGGTTTTAAAGTTATTTCTGGCGGCACCCAAAATCACCTATTATTGCTGGATTTTACTGATCGTGATTTTACCGGAAAAGAGGCTGAAGCTGCTTTAGTAAAAGCACATATTACAGCCAATAAAAATACGGTTCCTAATGATCCCCGCTCACCTTTTATCACCAGTGGTCTGCGCATAGGAACACCTGCCATTACACGGCGTGGATTTAAGGAAGCACAGGTACAGCAAGTAGCGCTTATGATAAAAGAAGTGTTGGACAATATAAAGGATGAAGCGACAATCAAAAAGGTACAGCAAGAAGTAAAAGCCTTATGCAGCGCCTATCCTGTTTATCATTCGTTGTAGTAATTTGATGGTCAGGAAGTGGTATCATTATCAACTGATTTTGACCGTTTAACCCCAGCAGAGATAGTTATCATTGTTTTATCTCTGCGGCTATCAAGCTGTATAAACCTTATCAAACTGATTTTTAATGCCAAAGCTTCTTATTGATTGTTACATCTGACTGGTTAAGTTACACTATAAATACGGTTAACTCATATCTTATCAAGCTAAACTTTTACTTTTCTGGTAAACAAAATTTAATTCAGCAAAACTTATCTATTGACAGTTTTTTTTTGGACTAAGTATAACCTGAAGACCTTGAAAAACAGAATTTTTTGTCTAAAAACTGATTTGAACTCCAAAACAAGAGTGATGCTTTTTACCCTCAACAGATAATATAGGCAATTAATAAAACCAGTCCGAAAATTTAATTTTTTCTGGCTGGTTTTATCAGTACATAAATTCTACTCAACTCTTTTTTTGAATATTTTTATTATCTTAAGTCTTTACACACATTTTATACCAGGAGATATAAGATGAAAATCACGCAATCCGCCCCTCCAACTCCTGGTGCTATTTATAAAGAAGACGAAATCAAAGAAATAAAATCTGAAAAAAATGAAGGTTTAAAAGAGACTGTACAAAATTTTCTCGATGCTGAAGCCACTATGATGCTTACCGATGATGATGCAAAAAAAACATGTAAACATATTATTGAAGCGGTCCAAAAAGATCCGGGGTATCTGGAAAGCTTAAAATCAAAAGATGAGTATTTATTAAATGGTAATCCAGTCTGTTTATCAGTAAATGATGAATATGGCAGAGAGATGATGCTACTTCCCCCTGATCCAAGGTTATCTGTTGAGAAATTTATAAAAGAGATGGAAGATTTTATACTGATGCTTGACAGTATAGACAGAGAAGATATTGAAGCTCAGAAATCAGAGATAAATGCAGACCTTTTAAAGAATTACCCTGCTGCAAAAACGCAGATTAATGATCTTTCAGATAGCATTCAAAATGATCACAGCCTGATAGCTGAGGCCGAATGTTCTTATGATGCTGATGGTAATGTGGATATTGATATAAAAGGCAGATATGAGAAGCTTGATGAGTGGTGCTCCTCTGTGCAATCATCATATGATCACGAAAAAATAAATTTGCTGGAAGAATATAAACGTAAATCATTTGACCTATCGGGTAACGAAGATAAAATCTTTGATAATGAAACACCGGATGAAAGCGCAGAAGTTAACAGTGAAGATCAGAACATAAAAAGCCCGGAAGAAGTTGTCATTGAGAAATTATTTGATTTTTTACCGAATGAAGAAGACCAAACCTCTGATAATGAAACACCGGCTGAAAACGCAGAAGTTAACAGTGAAGATCAGAATATAGAAAGCCCGGAGGAAACTGTTATTCAGAAGGAATCACTTGATCCTTTATCTACTACTGGAGAAGATAAAACCTCTGATAATGCAACACCGGTTGAAAACGCAGAAGTTAACAGAACAGATCACTCTACAAAAAGTTCGGAAGGAGGTATTAATTTTTTACAGAAAACAAATATGAATAAATCACAGAAAAGCTCAATAATACAGCAACAATTACCCAACACACCTGATACCTTAAAAAAACCAGAAGAAACAGAGATAAATGAGTTTGTTTCCACTGCAACGGCTGATAAAACTAATGCCAGACCTAGACCTGACCAGATGCCACATCATAAGCCACTCCAAAAAGTACAAACACATCAGCCTGATAAAACACAAGACAAACAGATACATAAAAATCTTGAGACAGAAACCTTAAGAACTCAATTAAAAGCTCAATTAATGGAACTTTTTTCAGAAACTATAACTCACAAAGATCAGTACAGGGATCTTATAACACAAATTCTTAATGGTCCCAACGGAGAAATAAAAATAAGGAAGTTAATAGATAAAGTTAATGAAAATGAAGATTATAATATAATACAGGAACTCAATAAAATCAGAAAACAACAACAAGACGCTATATCTAAAGATAAAAGGCAAGCAGTTCCTAAAGATGAATTTCAACCCCGCATAAAAGAAAGCAGTAAAACTGAACAGAAACCCAAACCTCTGACCACACAAGCAGCAATAGATGAAACTGTAAAATTAGCTTTGCGTCAAAAACCAGCCAGGGAAAGTGATAAGAGCTTTACAGACAAAATAGTTGGTCTTGTAAAAGGAATTATTGCTAACAAAGGATTAAAAGAATTTGGAAGATTTTTATCTTTATTCAAAAAAAGACCGAGCATGAAAATAATGAACAAACTGAAAGAGATAGACAAAGAGATACGCCGCAGACCTGAAAAGTGAAGATCCTGCAAATAAGTTTGCTTAGCTGTTTATTTTTCTATGGTTGTAAAAAAACATGAAGACAGGCAATTATTAAACCAAAGATCCGAAAAAGCTGTGTTGCTAAAAAAGAGTCAGATCAATTAAGATTAAAGCTGATTTAAGTGATCCCGGTAAGACACTCATAAAAATCATAACAAAAGAAGTCTTATTATTCTTTTGATGGCAGGAAACTACAAAAAACCTGAAACTGAGAAAATGCGTATTTTTGACCAGAAATGTTCGTCGTGCACAATACATGTTGATTAATTGGTGGGTCGTGTAGGATTCGAACCTACGACCAATTGGTTAAAAGCCAACTGCTCTGCCAACTGAGCTAACGACCCGTAACATGTGCATTATCTGCTTTTATCTTGCTGATAAAAGTGGCTCCCCGAACTGGACTCGAACCAGTGACCCAATGATTAACAGTCATTTGCTCTACCAACTGAGCTATCGGGGATTTTAACACAAGGAAATAAAAATAGTTTTACTCCACGGAAAGTATAATAACGTTTTTTTTTCTTTAGTCAATAATATTTGTATAAACTTGAGATAAAAGTTTAGTCTTGCCGGTAAAAGCAGCAAAAATTAAAACTGCTATTGGCTACTAACAAAATAAGTGGTAAGATAGCCGGGATAGTTTGATAAATTTTTTGAAATATATTACAAAATCACCCTATAATCTTTTTGGGTCTTGACAAGATAAGCAAAATGATGTGAGATACAAGTAAAAATACTTATGGCGTTTTGTAAATGTGAGCAATAGAAATTTTTTACAGTATAAAGAACAGCTTTATAATCTATTTTTTTAAATTACTATTGCTGGACGTTTAAGCAAATCGGTGTTAAATTCACGAGTAATAAATTTTTATCTGTTTGGTAAAGGTTTTGAAACGTTTTTTAATATTTGTTAACTATAAAAATAGAATGCTTTAAGTTATAAAAAAACTATGAGTAATATGAATATAAATTTCTTTTAAGTCATTGTTTTGTAATTAGTCTTAACTATTGATTTAAAAGATGTGATTAATTGGATATCAGGGGGATTCTTTATCTGGCTTTGTTCGAGTCTTTTTCGTTCGTTGTATATTTTATAAAGCAAGACTTTTATTAATGCTTTAGTTGATTATATACCAACAATAAACCGGTGAGTACCCGGAAATTAATTTTGGCAGCCTGCTTTAGGCTAGCATTTCGTAGCAATCACACTAAATATCTACCATGCATCTTACTGAGCTAAAGAAAAAAAGTGTTCCTGAGCTTCTGAAAATAGCAGAAGGTATAGGACTTGAAAATTTGGCACGATCCCGAAAACAGGACGTGATTTTTTCCATCTTAAAACGCCACGCTAGAAGTGGAGAAGACATTTATGGCGACGGCGTTCTTGAGATTCTCCAGGATGGATTTGGCTTTCTGCGTTCGGCAGACAGTTCTTATCTTGCCGGACCTGATGATATTTATGTATCACCAAGTCAAATTCGTCGTTTCAATTTAAGGACCGGAGATTCAATCTCCGGAAAGATAAGACCTCCAAAAGAAGGAGAAAGATACTTTGCATTGTTGAAGGTTAATGAGATCAATTTTGATGAGCCTGATGATGCAAGAAATAAAATTTTATTTGAAAACTTAACACCACTGTTCCCGAATGAACGCCTCATAATGGAGATCGGCAATGGCTCCACAGAGGATTTGACCGGGCGGATTCTTGATCTGTGCGCACCTTTTGGTAAAGGACAGCGTGGCTTAATTGTTTCACCTCCAAAAGCAGGTAAAACAATTATGCTGCAAAATATTGCGACCAATATTACCCGCAATAATCCTGAAGTACATCTTATTGTTTTACTTATAGATGAACGACCTGAAGAAGTCACAGAAATGTCCCGTTCTGTACGGGGAGAGGTACTTGCATCCACATTTGACGAACCGCCTTCACGGCATGTTCAGGTGGCTGAGATGGTGCTTGAAAAAGCCAAGCGGCTGGTTGAGCACAAAAAAAATGTCGTCATCTTACTGGATTCCATTACCCGTCTGGCCCGAGCATACAATACCGTTATTCCTTCGTCAGGAAAGGTATTAACAGGTGGTGTCGATGCTCATGCGCTTGAGCGTCCAAAACGTTTCTTTGGTGCTGCGCGTAATATTGAGGAAGGCGGAAGCCTTACCATTATTGCAACTGCACTGGTTGATACCGGCTCTAAAATGGATGAAGTCATCTATGAAGAGTTCAAAGGAACAGGTAATATGGAGATACACCTTAGCCGGATGATGGCAGAAAAACGTGTATTCCCTGCTATTGATATCAACAGGACAAGCACCCGCAGAGAAGAATTGTTAAGGGACGAACAAGATCTTTCAAGGGTGTGGATTCTACGCAAACTGTTGCAGCCTATGGATGAGGCAGCAGCCATTGAGTTTCTTGCTGACAGATTGAAACATACAAAAAGGAATGAAGAGTTTTTTCAATCAATGAAGCGAAAGTAGCTTGATATTAAAACTATGATGAGAATAAATGCAGGCAGATCCTGAAGATATTTATATTTTCAACAGCAATGAGAGTAGATCTCTGATAACAGCGAATCTGCTTTCTGTGAGAATATTAATCTGCGTTATCATAAATCTATGTTGATAGTGGACAATTTATGAAGTACAGGGATTTGCGAGAATTTATTTCCGGACTGGAAAAATGTGGGGAATTGAAACGCATTTCTCATCAGGTTGACCCTCATTTAGAGATAACGGAAATTTGTGACCGGACCTTGCGCAAACAAGGTCCGGCACTTCTGTTTGAAAATCCTAAAAGTTCAAATTTTCCTTTATTGGGCAATCTATTCGGAACCCAGCGAAGAGTAGCTATGGGTATGGGGCAGAATGATATTGCCGGTCTGCGGAAAACAGGGGAGTTTCTGGCTATGATGAAAGAGCCGGAACCACCACAAGGATTTCGGGATGCGATCGGCAAATTTTCTGTTTATAAACAGGCTTTAGCCATGGGTCCCCGGCGGGTAAAAAAAGCGCCCTGCCACGATGTTGTTATTAGGGATGAAGACGTTGATCTTGGTATGTTACCCATACAAACCTGTTGGCCTGGTGATGTGGCACCACTGATTACATGGCCGCTGGTTATTACCCAGGGTCCTAACAAAAAACGACAAAATGTTGGTATATACCGCCAGCAGGTATTAGGAAAAAATAAATTAATTATGCGTTGGTTGTCCCACAGGGGTGGAGCGCTTGATTTTAAAGACTGGACTGATAAACATCCTGGTGAACCTTTTCCGATAGCTGTGGCTTTAGGTGCTGATCCGGCAACAATTTTAAGTGCTGTCACACCTATTCCTGACCATCTTTCAGAATATGCTTTTGCTGGTTTACTACGTGGCAGCAGAACAGAACTGACGCAGTGTATTACCAATACTTTACAGGTTCCTGCTTATGCTGAATTTGTGCTTGAAGGACATTTAATGCCCGGTGAAATGGCTGAGGAGGGACCTTTTGCTGATCATACGGGTTATTATAATGAAACAGAGTTGTTTCCTGTGTTTACAGTAACCTGCATAACGCATCGTAAAAATCCGCTCTACCACAGTTGTTATACAGGCAGACCACCCGATGAAACTGCTATTTTAGGTGCTGCACTGAATGAAGTGTTTGTTCCGTTGTTGCAGAAACAATTTCCCGAAATTGTTGATTTTTATCTTCCACCAGAGGGGTGTTCGTATCGAATGGCGGTCATTACTATAAAAAAACAGTACCCGGGGCATGCCCGTAGAGTAATGTTGGGTGTTTGGTCTTATCTGAGGCAATTTCTGTACACAAAATTTATTGTTGTGACTGACGATGATATTGATCCGCGCAACTGGCAGGATGTTATTTGGGCAATTACAACAAGAATGGATCCTGTTCGTGACATACAGTTTATTGAATCGACCCCTATTGATTATCTGGATTTTGCTTCTCCGGTAGCAGGGCTTGGATCAAAAGCAGGGTTTGATGCAACGAACAAATGGTCGGGAGAAACAAGTAGAGAGTGGGGAAGACTGGTTTCTATGGATCAGAAAACGAAGCAGCATATTGATAATATATGGGAGTCATTGCAAATTGACTAAGAGTCCGCTTATAATCTTTTGCAGAAAGCAAACAGACCCTAACAAGCGCTGAAATACTTGCTGTACAAGTTTTGGTGGGTGGTACGGGATTCGAACCTGTGACCTCCGCGATGTCAACGCGACGCTCTAACCAGCTGAGCTAACCACCCAATACAATTGTTTTAGATAATAGCGCAAATGCTACTGTTATCTGTAAAAAATTGCAAGTAATTTTTACAATGATCGCTATAATGCAAAAAAATAGCATGCAAGACTAAGTGTTAAAAAGCATGCTGAGATCTGTCTGCCAATATAAAAATTGGAGTTTACCCATAAATTGATTACAATGAAAAGTTATTTTAGAACCAATAAACTAACTGAACCAGCCCAGATATTTTGATGAATGAATTTGATGACATACGACCATATAATGATGATGAGGTAAAAGATGTATTAAAGCGTCTTCTCGGTAATGATGAATTAATCAGAGCGCTTGCTTACTTTAATTTTCCTTATGTTTCACAGTCGAGATTGCTTGGACCCTTAATACGTTATGCAATAAATTGTTTTTTAGCATATAAGTTCAGACATATAGACAATGTGCAGAAATTTCAGCTGCTGATAGA
Source organism: Endozoicomonadaceae bacterium (assembly GCA_026710285.1). Lineage (GTDB taxonomy): Bacteria > Pseudomonadota > Gammaproteobacteria > Pseudomonadales > Endozoicomonadaceae > JAPORK01. Next base: position 11,360 of record JAPORK010000171.1, read on the forward strand.
ACCCTATATTATCAAAATGCTCAAACGCACAACAACGGAGGTTACCTGGTCAGGTGTTGATCAGTTGAGTAAAGATAAATCGTATCTCTTTTTAAGCAACCACAGAGATATTGTTGTTGATCCGGCACTGGTAAATTATGGCTTGTACAAAAATGGCTATGAAACCTTAAGAGTTGCAATTGGCGACAATCTGCTGATGAAATCGTATGTTAGTGACTTAATGCGACTGAATAAAAGTTTTATTGTAAAACGTTCAATTGTAAATCGCAGAGAAAAAATAGCGGCTTTGAAGACGCTGTCTGCTTATATATCACACTCTGTAACCACAGGTCATTCGGTATGGCTGGCTCACAGAGAAGGGCGTGCAAAAGATGGTAATGACCTTACTGACTCTGCCATTATTAAAATGCTACAGTTTAATTACAGAGACGAAGGTCTGCAATCGATGTTGCAGTCATTGAATATTGTGCCGGTTTCTATTTCTTATGAGTTGAACCCCTGTGATGCGATGAAAGCAGAAGAACTCTATGTGCGTGAAAAAACAGGTGAATATACAAAAGCAGAAGAGGAAGATCTGGATAATATCATTTCTGGTATTCAAGGACAGAAAGGGCGTGTACATATAGCTTTTGGGAGTTGTATCAGTGCGACTGATATTGACGATGCAGGAGCGTGTGCTAAAGCCATAGATCAGCAGATTCACAAAAATTATCAGTTATATCCAATTAATTATGCTGCCTGTGAATATCTGTACAATTCAGGGCATGAAGAATATGCTGTTAACCATGTATGGAAAAGTGAGATTTCCGCAAAACAATTACATGCTGCAAGATTGTTATTGGAAGAACGGCTGAGCTCATGTAAAAAAGAAGCTCACCCATGGTTGCTAAAGACTTATGCTAATCCGGTAAAAAACAGATTGCGGGCTATAGAATAAGTTGTATAGAAGGACGGCTTTCTGACTATCGTTCAGACTCCCGGTTTTTCAGTTGTCTTTTGGAGAGCAGGTCGTGGGAGCTTCTCCCACGATACCTGTCTCTTAGTCATATTTTTTAAGCCTGGGTTTTTATTCACAGGCTTATTTTCTGCTGGATATACCAATCTTTGCTGAATGCACCGTGTGCTGAGCCTGTGGAAGCACGACTGCTTTTGACCTCTTGGCTTCCACAGACTCAACACACGGTTTTATGTCAAAAAGCTGGTATGTTCAGTAACGGGCAACCTGTCAATTGACTCCGCTTCCGTCACCCGCCGCATCAAACACTCTGTTTCTCCGGTTAATCTGCCAACTGACTATGATTAGCAATACGAATCTCTTCGGCTAGTAAATACTGGTAAATATCTCCCAGATCATCAGGGGCAATACATATACTTATGGCTGATTTGCCATCCATCAAAATCTCACTAATATTTGCACTATGCTCTTCAACCAGCATTTTGACAACATCTAGACTTCTGGTACTTAAGATGGCAGCAATCAAAGGAGTTATCATGACTCCATCATCAGATTCAATTTTTTTGTTTACAGCATCCGGATTATTGCGCAAATAAATTTTTAAGTCTTGCTGTCCATCAGCACTCGTTGCTTGTTTGATTAACGACAGAAGATAACCATCTCCCGCACAAGCAAAGCAGGTGGATAATATTAATAAATTAGCAACAATAAGCTTAACACAGGCTTTCATATAACTCTCCCAGGTATTATTATTGTGGTAAACCATATTTTAAGAAATGCTAAGTTAAGCCTGATAGAAAATAATTAGCAATCTTTTGGCTCAAATAAATGTTTTTGCGGCAAGCGCTTTGTTAGCCAAGCCTCCTTCATGGACTGAGTCCGTCAAACCTGAACCTGTCAAAGCCCAATTGTGCAGATTCAACATCTAGGTTTCGACAGGCTCAACCCATGGAAAAAACTATCTGAATTTTCATTAACATCAGATTTAAGCTTTTCCCTTTCTGCATTTGACACACGGTATTCCGGCATAAATACTTTAAAAGCAGCAGCTGATTCTGGAAAATACAGGTTGCCTGTTTTAAAAGTGTTGATAGATTAACTTATAAAAAATTGTTGATTTTTGGTATATAACAAGCAATCAAAATAAAAATAGTCAGATTAAACCAGACAAAAGAACGGGGCGTTTATGGCGGGTAATACATTTGGTCAGGCTTTCAGAGTCACTACTTTTGGTGAAAGTCATGGAGCAGGGATTGGTGCAGTTGTTGATGGTTGTCCGCCGGGCATTCCTCTTAATGAAGATGATCTGCAGAAAGAGCTAAATCGGCGTAAACCTGGTACCTCCAGATTTACCACGCAGCGACGCGAATCAGATACCATAAAGATTTTATCTGGTATTTTTGAAGGCAAGACCACAGGTACGCCGATTGGATTATTTATCGCCAATGAAGATCAGCGCTCAAAAGATTATTCTGCCATAAAAGATCTGTTTCGTCCGGCTCATGCTGATTATACCTATCTGCATAAATATGGTATCCGGGATTACCGTGGCGGAGGCAGAGCGTCTGCCCGCGAAACTGCTATGCGGGTAGCCGCAGGTGCTATTGCCAAAAAATATCTGGCTCTACAGCATATTACTGTCAGGGGGTATCTGGCGCAGATGGGATCGATAATTGCAGAGCATTTTAGCTGGGATGAAACAGAAAAAAATCCTTTCTTCTGTCCGGATAAAGAAAAAGTGACCGAACTGGAAAACCTCATTCAGCAATTACGCAGACAGGGAGATTCCACCGGCGCAAAAGTTACTGTTGTTGCAGAGGGTGTACCGCCCGGGCTAGGTGAGCCGGTATTTGATCGTTTGGATGCCGATTTAGCTCATGCCTTGATGAGTATCAATGCAGTCAAAGGTGTGGAAATAGGGGCTGGATTCAGCGTAGTTGCTGCCAAAGGCTCGCAGTGCAGAGATGAGATAACGCCGGAAGGTTTTTTGTCTAATAATGCTGGTGGTATTTTAGGGGGGATTTCATCAGGGCAGGATGTCATTGCTCATATTGCACTGAAACCGACATCCAGTATTATGCAACCTGGTCAAAGTGTTGATATTAAAGGGCAACCGGTTACAGTTCAGACCAAAGGGCGGCATGATCCCTGTGTAGGAATAAGAGCTGTGCCTATTGCAGAAGCGATGATGGCGATCGTTCTGGCAGATCACTCGTTACGCCATCGCGGTCAGAACGGGAGTGTCCATGTTGATACACCGGTGATTCCTCCGGCAAAGCCCTGATAAATATACCTGATTATTTTTTTTAGTGATGATTTCTGTATTTTGTCTGAAGATTTAAACAAATCAGATTTTTATCCGGGTTTTGCAGAATTCAGGTTATTTCATAGTGAAAAATATGGTATTATTATTTCTTTAATTTGATTGCCTTCCAGCCAGGAATGCAACATTTAGTTAAAAAAATACAGTTCAATAAAGTTGTAATAATTTGTGAATAACTGGTATGTAAGATGAAAAAATGGCAGTGTACCGTTTGTGGTTTGATTTATGATGAAGAGCTGGGCTGGCCTGAAGATGGTATTGCGCCGGGCACCGCCTGGGAAGATGTTCCGGATAACTGGCTCTGTCCCGATTGTGGTGTAACCAAGAGCTGTTTTGAAATGATTGCGCTGACATAGCCATAATACATTTAAAAACAGCACTTTCTGTGTTTAATCTGTCTGGTTTTATTCTGAAAATTAACGGTGTTTTTCCATTCTGTACTCTGTTTGTATGTATGAAATAACCGATAAAAAATGCCAGCAGAGCGGAAAAACAAAAATTAATTTTGTACAGGTTTCTTACCGGGCATAAACAGTGTACACTAGTGTACGATCTGGTGTAATTGTAAGTGAAAAACGGAAAGCAAAGGTAAAGTAAAGAATAAGGACAGAGTGTCACAAAAAAGCCCGGGGGAGAAACAGCAATTTTTTATTGAATTCCCCCAAATTCTTTTTATGGGCGATATCTGCTTGATTATTTTTTCTGTTTGTTCTACAATTTTCCTCTTTTTCATTTGATTTTTTGCATTGCTGTATGTAAAAAAACAGTATTTGCTGCTTAAAAAAACAGGAGATTAAACAATGAAACGTACTTTTCAACCAAGCGTACTGAAACGTAAACGCAATCATGGTTTCCGTGCCCGCATGGCAACTAAAAACGGTCAAAAAGTCATTGCACGGCGCAGGGCTAAAGGGCGTAAACGCTTATCTGCCTGATAACTTGAGGTTCAGCTATTGTTAGGTGCAAATTTTAGTCGTTGTCACCGCTTGCTAAACGTAAATGATTTCCGAAAAGTCTTTGATGAAGCAGAGATTAAACTTTCAGAAAAAAATTTCTTAATTCTTATCAGGCGTGCTGAGAGCAAAATACCCAAATTAGGTATAGTGATATCGAAAAAAAAAGTGCGACTGGCAGTCAACCGAAATCGTTGCAAGCGCATCATAAGAGAGAGCTTTCGCACGCATCAGAAATTGCTGGCAGGGTTAGAACTTGTCGTGTGTGCCCGCTACGGGCTGGATAAGTTGTCAACAACAGATTTACACGAACGGTTGCAGCATCAATGGCAACGTACATTGAGGAAACGGCAAAAATTAGTGAAATATAATGAGTCTGCTGACAGGGAATTATTATATTCAAACTAACTCTAACCCAAAGATATAAGATGCGAATCAGATGAACATCTGCAATGAAGTGGTTTTAATAAAATGCGATATTTGCAATCCAAATTACATGAATGCCTGTTATTTAAAGGCTGTATGTTTATGATAAAAAGACCATTGCGAATGATGGTTTTTTTTATTATTCGTGTTTATCAGTGCCTGATAAGTCCACTGCTCGGTCCACGATGTCGCTTTTACCCTTCCTGTTCAAACTATGCAATAGAAGCAATTAACCGGTATGGATTACTGAAAGGGAGTTATTTGTCTTTATGGCGTATTTTGCGCTGCCATCCTTTTTGTGCGGGCGGCTTTGATCCTGTTCCGCCTGAAGATCGCACTAAAGCTTCCCTGACCAAACATCATACTGCTCATAACAAAGATACTACGGCTTACTAACCATGGATTTTAAAAGAATATTTTTAATTTTAGGTCTGATTATTGTTGGTTACCTGATGATTTTGAAATGGAATCAGGAGCATCAGTATCAAATAGATAATGATAAAAAAATAACAGACGCTCATCAGCCTCATGAAAAACTTAATGAACACAGCCATTTACCATCGGCAAACTTACCCTCTGATGCACCTAAAGCTGTAGAACAAAGTAACGATGCTCCAAAAATAGAAGTCAACAAGACTCAACCAAACACTGTACACAAAGATCTGTTCATTACAGCGGTAACAGATAATTTAAAAATAAAAATTGATCCTTATGGCGGTAATATCGTTTATCTTGCTTTACTGAAATATCCTGAAAAACAGGGTAACAGTGCACCTTTTGTGTTGTTAGATAAAAATGAAAGAGTGACTTTCATTGCGCAATCTGGTCTTATCGGGGAAAACGGACCCGACGCACACGGTCTTCCTCTGTATAAAGCAGCACTGAAAAATTATACCCTGCGGCAGGGTGAAAAAGAGCTTAACGTTGATCTTCACTTGGAAGAAAAAGGTGTCAATATAACCAAACGCTACACTTTTACCCGTGGAGATTATGCAATAAAGCTCACTTATATTATTAATAACACAACCCAAACTCCGTGGTCAGGCAATTTTTATGCACAGCTTAAGCGTGACAATAGCCATGATCCTGATATGAGCACCACTTCAATTTCAAGCTATCTGGGTGCAGCTGTTAAATCTAACGATAAAAAATTCAAAAAATTAAAGTTTGACAGTTTTGAGTCATCACCTTTCAGGGAAACAGTAACCGGTGGATATGCCGCTATTTTACAGCATTATTTTGTAACCGCATGGGTGCCTGCACAGAATCAACAGTTTGTCTATAGCACACGAAAAGTAGCTGGTGATAATATTGTCGGTTTTTATGGCAAAACAGCAGTTACTGCTGCACCTGAAGCGCAGGCAGAAATAAGCGCTAAGCTATATGCAGGTCCCAAAATTGGTGAATCACTGGAAAAACTGGCATCTGGTCTTGAGTTAACCATTGACTACGGCTGGTTATGGTTTATTGCGGCACCCATGTTTGCTGTTCTTGCATTTTTGCATAAATTGTTTGGAAACTGGGGCTGGTCCATTATCGTCTTAACAACATTAATTAAGCTACTCTTTTATCCGTTGGCCAATGCGAGCTATCGCTCTATGGCAAGAATGCGGTCACTGCAACCAAAGATGCAGGCGCTTAAAGAACGTTACGGCGATGACCGACAGAAAATGTCACAGGAACTGATGGCTTTATATAAAAAAGAGAAGGTCAATCCAATGGGAGGATGTCTACCCATACTGGTGCAGATGCCATTTTTTGTGGCACTCTATGAAGTGCTGATTGAGGCTGTGCAGTTACGCCAGGTACCATGGATTTTCTGGATTCATGATCTCTCTCGCATGGACCCTTATTTTATTCTGCCTATTATCATGGGCGGGCTGATGCTGATTCAGCAACGCCTAAATCCTGCACCACCAGATCCTACACAGGCAAAAATTATGAAATTCATGCCGGTTATGTTTACCATTTTCTTTTTATGGTTTCCGGCCGGGCTGGTGATTTACTGGGTAACAAACAACTTTTTATCCATTCTCCAGCAGTGGTGGATTACCAAAAAATATGAGCAGCAAATGGCTCAGGCAAAAAAGAAATAGAGTGACTGACTGAGCGTTACCAGCCCCGGTTCGGAGATTTGTTGACACAATATACGATGTTATTATTTTCAAAAATATGCCGTCATTCCCGCGAAAGCGGGAATCGATTAAAGAATAATTATCACGAAAATATAACTTCCCTGTTATCGGGTTTCGGTAATCCCTACCGGAATGGCGCAGCTTTTCAGCGTTATCTATTTGTTAAGGAAGGATTTTTATTAAACCAAAAACTCCGAACCGGGGTT
>JAPORK010000252.1 GCA_026710285.1 Endozoicomonadaceae bacterium
ATAAATGCCTTCAATGGTAAAATCTGTGGTGCCGTGTGTGATAGTGATGGGTTCATAAGCATCATTTTCCGGAAGTAATAAAAGCGCTTTTTCTGTTCTCTTTAAGCGTTTTACCGTTATTTCATCATCTATACGTGCTACAACAATCTGACCATTTTCTGCTGCAGGTTGTTTATGAACAGCCAGTAAATCTCCATCCATAATGCCCACATCTTTCATGCTGTCTCCCTGTACTGTTAACAGATAATCAGCATTGGGATGAAAAAAAGTAGCCGGAACAGCACAATAGCGTTGAATATGCTCTATGGCTAATACAGGCTGACCTGCTGCGACTTTGCCAATAACCGGTAAACCTTCTTCTTCATGCGCAGTACTGATAATACGGATACCCCTTGATACTCCCGACATTATTTCTATAACACCTTTACGGCACAGTGCTTTTAAATGTTCCTCGGCTGCATTAGCTGATTTGAAGCCTAACTTCAATGCAATTTCAGCACGTGTGGGAGGAATACCCGTTGCGGCAATTGCTTCTTTTATTGTTGTCAGCACATCATTTTGTCTGCGGGTAAGATACACCATTTTTTTCACCACAAAAAAATATCATCGTAAATCGGATATTATTGCTTGTGTTGTTTACACAGCATCTTATGCTAAAGCTAATTTTTTGCTTTTTATCATCGCAACAATCAAAAAAGCTCACTTTGATTTTTAACCATTATATACAATTACCTGAAGATTCGCTTAACTACAAATAAAATTATCTAAACATTGACTGTTTTCGGCGGGTTTTATTCGCTATAATATCAGCTTTTACTACTTTTTCTGTCAGGATAATTTATATGGGATTTAAGTGTGGCATTGTAGGGCTGCCTAATGTAGGTAAATCTACTTTATTTAATGCATTGACTAAAGCAGGAATTGATGCAGAAAATTTTCCTTTTTGTACCATCGAACCCAATGCAGGCATTGTTGCTGTGCCTGATCCACGCCTTGATCAACTGGCCGCTATTGTAAAACCACATCGTGTAGTACCCACAACCATAGAGTTTGTGGATATTGCCGGGCTTGTCTCCGGTGCATCTAAAGGGGAAGGATTGGGTAATCAGTTTTTAGCCAATATCAGAGAAACTGATGCGATTGCACATATTGTGCGCTGTTTTGTCGATGACAACGTGATTCATGTCGCCAATAAAATTAATCCGGTAGAAGATATTGAAATTATCAATACCGAACTGGCACTGGCTGATCTTGAAAGCTGTGAAAAGCAACTTCAGCGTCTGACACGTGTTGTTAAAAGCGGTAATAAAGAAGCTGTTGCACAAAAAGCTTGCCTGGAAAAAATCATTCATGTGCTGGAACAGGGAAAACCTGCCCGTTCTCTGCAACTGAGCGATGAAGAAAAAGCTATTATGAATACTTTTCACCTGCTGACCGTTAAACCGGTTATGTACATTGCCAATGTAGATGAAAATGGTTTTACAGATAATCCGTTACTTGATCAGGTGAATGCCATTGCTGAACAAGAACAGGCAGTGGTTGTCCCGGTGTGCAATAAGCTTGAAGCAGAAATTGCAGAGCTGGATGAGGAAGAAAAAGCAGAGTTTCTAGCCGATCTGGACATGGATGCACCAGGTCTCAACCGGGTTATTCGTGCAGGCTATAAACTATTAGGATTACAAACGTACTTTACTGCCGGCGTTAAAGAGGTTCGTGCCTGGACTGTTAATACCGGAGCAACCGCACCTGAGGCAGCCGGTGCTATTCATACTGATTTTCAGCGAGGTTTTATCCGTGCAGAAGTAATCAGTTTTAGTGACTTTATTGATTACAAAGGAGAGCAGGGCGCAAAAGAAGCAGGGCGCCTTCGTGTTGAAGGAAAAAATTATATTGTGCATGAAGGCGATATAATGCACTTCTTGTTTAATGTATAAACATTCACTGTCTTTGGTTGCAAACAGAGCGAAAATAACCGGATATTTATTATTTTGCACCTGATGAATCATCGCCAGGTTTTATATCATCCGGTTTCCCCGCCTTTACAGAAATCTTTGCTGCCCTGGCTGTGAAAAAAATCTGCATAACAAAGGTGTTAACTGCCAACGACAAAGCCTGAAGAAAGTATATACAGCCAAATGTATGCGTCAAATGACGTAGCATACCAACCGGTTGCGCAACCTGTAATCCATCGTTATGGCTGGCAGTTTCTGCCTGCACACGGTGTAAAAAAACAAGTTCATCACCCGCACCGGGATCTTCGATATTTGACTTACAGCACAGCCACAGATCTCATTGCTGTAAATGGCGGTAAAATCTTCAGTTTCTGTAACCGCATAAGTTGCTTCAGCTTTTGGTACTTTTCCCAGATAATTTTACTTTTCTGGCTCCGACTGTTCAGCATTCGATACCAATAGCGGTCAACAAACTGATAGAGCTTGTTTAGGCTTTTGAAAGTGCCTCCCAGATCCGTAGAGTAGGCATAGTGACCTCGTAGCCGTCGATTGATCACCGTCAACTGCTTGTGCAGCAGGTCATGGCGTATCCGTCTTAGTAATTTCCTCAGATTGGCAATAGAGGCTAATCATCCCTTAACCAACGCTATGGTCTGCTATCTTCCTGTCTACGCTTCGCAGTGATTGTTACCTCACACCACGCAAGACTCGGTACACGGCTGCCGACCGCAGCTTTACCGTGACGACCATTTCAGGTCGCAAGATTTTACGCGCTTGCAAGGCGCACGGATTCCTGCTTGTGCAGGAATAACAACGGTGGAATATGGCAGAAACCGTTGAAGCCATAAAGCGCCTTAAAGTTCCGTTTGTGAAGACTCGTTATTCCTGCGCAAGTAGGAATCCATTGGTATTTACAGTATACATACCCCAGATACTTGTATTAGAGTATGCAATCCCTGCCGAAATGAAGCAGCTCTTCAGCGTTATCTATTTGTTGAGGAAAGATTTTTACTAAACCAAAAACTCCGAACTGGGATCCTTTTAAACTGTACACTTTTTGTTTTATCCAGCTCGGCTGACATGGTCAATCTTTATTTAGGCTCTGATTTTCATTCTATGGCAGGTTAGTCTCTTGCTTAACATATCACCCGGCTGAATGGCATTGAAGGTGAAATACCCTACAACACCACAATTGCTCCCGAGTGTGTTTAAACTGTTTTGTGCACGTTTCTTAAGATATTGCAGTATTAATATCCAAGGCGTAAAAATACTTTTACCACACCTTCATCTTCTGTTTTTTCTATTCTTGTTTGCTTTACATTGATCTGGAACTGGTTATATAACGGTAAGATCCAGTTGATTAATTGCTGATAACTCACATCGTTAATCCATAGTGCTATATCCTGTTTAGCAGGCTGTATTCTGGAAAAAGTAATACCCGCCCTTTTTGCACTGGAGGAAATGAGTGTAATAAGCTGCCCCGGATTTTTATTACCGGTAGCACTTGCTGCCTGAGCTTGTTGTGCACGACTAATATTTTTTTGTACAAAAACAAGACTTTCATGATTTAACTGCATTTCTGTTTTATTTTTTGTCTTCCATGCAAACAGTGGTGAAATCACAGCAAAATAGATAAATAATACAGCACATACAGCAATTAACAGGGCAGTTATTCTTTTTTCTCGTCCAGACAGTCTTTGCCATCTTTCTGCCACATGACTTTTAATCAATTCAAATGATTGCATTAATTTGGTCATTATACTCCCCGGGTAATCTTTAATTTTGCTGTAACCTGTTTCATTTCTCTGCTATTGTTTGCATCTGACATCAACACTGATAATCTTTTTTTACGTAAAACAGCCATATAGCTTTCTATTTCTTCATAGCCAGGTGCTGTAACCACCAGCATGAAATGGTTGCCTTTTTCATTATATTCTATTCCGTTCAGTACAACTTTTTTCTGTGTTATCTCAGGTACAGAGATTTGCTTTAAAAGGTCAAAAAAGGTATTAGACTGAGTTGGTTTATTGATATTGCGTAATTTCCTTTCCAGGCTGGTACGAACATCAACCACGGAGTTATCCTGCGGAAACTGTTTTTTATAGAGAGACAGCGCTTCAGACTGAAAAGCATCAGACTTATAACGATAGAATAATGCACTGCCTGCAGAGAATAAAACTTCTGTCGCTAACCATATACAGGCAACAACAGCTATCCGTTTCCATGCATCCCAGTGTTTTCTGATCCGCTTATAGCAGGCAAATGCACCGGTTCTCAAATTACTCAGTGTGCGTTTTTTTATACTGTGTGATAATCTTTCAGTCAGCAATGAAAAATAACCGTCTTCCTGTTGTAAAGTCTGCTTATCTACAGTAATAAAAGGATAGTGTTGTTGCAGATAGTTTTCGATTGTACAACTGCCTTCTGTATCATCACTGAGTTGGTATAAGGTAATTTGCTCTGTAACCGCAGCATTTGAAGTCTGAAGATCTTCATCTTGCGGATCAGGTGCTGTGCTTTCTTCTACAGACAAAAGCTGATCAGCAACCAGCAGAAAAGCATCTCTGTCAAGCGTTACAGCAGGACGTTCTGGCGGACAGACATGGACATAATTATTTTCAACAAATAGTGCCAGGTGGCTGTTTTCTTTACCATTATGACCAAAGAGTTGATTTTCAGTCACAATTTTTACTGGCTCACAGTTGTGTTGTGTCATTAATTCAATCAGTTGCTTTAATAGTTCAACCGGAGCCGCTGTAACATTAATCTCATTACTATTCTTCATCTGATAGATAAAATGGAAATCTTCAATATCTGTGACCAAATGTTCTTCCAGCAAAAAGGGAACCGTTGCATTTAAATGTTTTTTCTGCGCAGCAGTAACTGCCAGCTGGTAAGTGCTTACTAATGTACCCGGTAAGAGTAAAATAGTACTGTCTGTAAAAGGCATTTTATTTTCAGGCAGAGAACAGTTTGCAAGCCACTCTTTTAATTCTGACCAACCGCCCTCATGAACATTGTCCTGCACATTGCCTTTTAAATCTGTTTTTGCCCACTGGATGGGCATACCTTTTTCACCAGCAGTTGCTTTAATTCTAACTATAAGATAGTTGTCCATTATATTACTGATCCCTTACAGATCGCCTTAGTATCGATATCCATTGTGGATAATCACCTTCATTTCGTCGTATTACTGCAACATCACCTTGATCATTTTTAGCCAGTAATGTGTGTAAATAGTAAATTGTATCATTATAAACAGCTTTAATATAAACGCTAAAGAACTGACTGGATAACGTAAGCTGAAGCTTATTCCAGTTAATATTTTTATTTTTCATCATAGGCAACTGTTTTATTTCGTTTATATTTTGAAAACCTGTTTCTCCACGCAGGCTTACAAACTCTTCTGCTTCTGTTGAAGAAAAACCATCAAAGATCATCGGTAACAGTTCTCGTGGTACCGTGTTTAAATTTATTCCGGCTTTATCCGGAAGTATTGTCACAAAGGGTCTTAGCTTTTTATATTCTTCATCACTGAGTATTTGCATTAACTTTATTTCTGATACATCACTAAGCGATACTCCCGATGCAAGAATGGGTGATTCCAGCGATCCATAGTACTGGTTTTCTTCCATCAATGTTTGTGGATCAGAATTTCCCCACCGGTGCACTTTTTCTGCCAGTAGTGGATTCATCTCTAATTGTGTTAATAATCGCTTTAACATATCAACCCGATACTCACTATTTTTTCCATGGAGTGAATTTAAATTCAAGAGTGCCTGTTCGTCAATTATCTCTATCTCAACCTGACCGCCTTCCATTTCCAGTTGATGATCATCAGCCCATGTTTCAAACCAGTGAGTTACACTATCTCTTTGCACTGGTTTGTCCCGGAGGAGTGCAATAGCATACTGTTCAGCACCCTGCGCATAATATTTTACCTGTTGATGCTGTAAAAAATCATACTGCTTTTCTGTATTACGGTGAAGCTGAGTAACAACAGTAACAGCAATACTTGTGATCACTGCAAACATTGATAAAACAAATAATAACGCAACCCCCCGTTGCTTATCTGCTGATGTCATTTCTGCCCTTTTAATTCCCATAACCTCTCATCAGACCGTATCTTCTCTGAACATTGTCGTTGCCTTGATTCTCATAACCTTTCATCATACCGTATCTTTTCTGATCCTGATGATTGTTAGCTTGAGCTACTATAGTATTTATTTTTTCAGGCGGTGCATCAACACCCCGAAACCACCACTTTAACTCTCCATACTGCTGATGACTGAGTCGCAAATAAATACCTTTTGGCAGCAATACCATGCCTGTTTGTCGCTTTTCAGAGGCAGGAGGCCAGCTTTTAGTCCATTTTTTTTTCTGATCAAGAAAATGCATATTCGCACCGGTTACACCCTCCATCAGGACTTGTCGTACCGGAGGCTGATCTGTTACTGAGTCCAACGTAAACCATATAGATCTTATCAGCTTTTCGGATTCCACAGTATACATTACTCTTATAAGATCGCTGCGTACTTCACGGGTTAAGTTATAGTGACCCGATCGGGTAAAGGTCATTAATATTTGTTTATTTGGTTTGTTCGCGCCTCCTGACATAGCAGGCTGTTGATTATTTGCACTATCTCTGACCGGTCTTGCTATCATATGCATAAGGTCTTTTTCAATAATCAGATGTGCTTTTTGTATTGTATTAAGTTTTGACCACACACCATTGGTGGTCTTTTGTGCTTCTGTTGATGTGGTCAATAGCTGATAACAGGCTGTTGCCAGAATTGCAAAAATTGCAATCGCTATCATTAACTCCAGCAGAGTAAATCCCCTTGCTGTGTTATCTGCAACAATATTGTCAGATGCAAATCTATCGTTAAATATTTCCATCATTTTCCTGTTTATCAACGGTGGAATTATTTTTTCCTACAAATCCAGTCAGACTGTAAACTTTTGTACTCTCTTTCTTTTTTTCTTTTAAAAATATATGGATATTGACTTTATAAACAGAAGGATGTTCCCATTCAGTCACTACCGATTGTATATACCATGAGCGATTAAGATACTGTTCAGACTGACCATAGGTTTTAGGTTCTAGCAAGGCTCTTTTGATGTATAACTGCTTCAGATGTTCTTCTGCTACCTGGCTGGCAAGGATTTTATCCTGCACTTGTTTTGTATGGCGTACTGACTGACCACCAGAAAAAACTAATGCAGCAGCCGCTATAGAAAAGACAGCCAGCGCAATCAGCACTTCCAGTAAAGTAAAGCCCCGGGCAGCTTTTTGACAAACAGTATTGCTATTGCGCAAAAGAGGTTACCCCATCACTCTTCAATGTTTTTGATATTGTATTGTTATCTTTGATAAAAAAAGTTACATTAACCGGTGTCATTATACCATCAGCATAAAAAACAATGGCAGGACCCTGTGCTGCTTCTTTTAAAAGATTCTCCGTATTATTATCATCAAGTGTCGCTGTAATATTTTCAGGTAAACGATAGGGCGCCCAGGTTTTGTCAGATAGTGGTTGCCATTTTTCATCAGAACGGTCCCACTTCCACCAGCGATACTGATTATCTTCCAAAGAAAAGCCCAATTCACTACCTGACAATAATGCTTTTTCACTGGCTTTAGTAAAAAGAAAGCCAAGTTTTGATAATTCTGCAGCTACCGCTTTCTGACCATAGTTGCTATTGGGTATCACCGTGGCAATTCCGATAGTAATGCCAATTAACAGAATAACGATCAGTAACTCAATGAGTGTGAAGCCAGCTGCTTGTTTTTGCACTTTACTCGTCCCAGTTACCTATGGTTGCATTAGCGCCTTCTCCTTCTTGACGCCCGTTAGCACCTAATGAGTAAAGATCAAAACCGTTAGGATTTTTTATCCCAGGAAGTTCATATTGATAGGCACGTCCCCACGGATCTTTTGGTAACCGTTTGAGGTAGCCGGTATCATTCCAGTTAGTTGGTTCTGGTTCACCCTCTGGTTTGGTAACAAGCGCTTCAAGCCCCTGCTCTGTTGACGGATAATTACCATTATCCAGACGGTATAACTCTAACGCACTGGCAATAGCTTTAACATCACTGCGTGTTGCGGTCATTTTTGCCTGGTCCGGTCGGTTCATTATATTAGGTATAACTAATGCCGCCAGTATCCCCAAAATAACCACAACAATCATAATTTCAATTAACGTAAAGCCACGTTGCAGCTTACGTCTCTTTTTAGTTTTTTCTGATTGCGAACAGGTTAAATCATCAATAAAAGACATTACTGGCTTTCTCCTTCAAAATAAATTTCCATTGTAATCAAAATTATCCACTAATCAATGTATTCATATTTAAAATTGGTAATAAAATCGCCAGCACAACAAGTAAAACGATTCCACCCATAATAACTAACACTAAAGGTTCAAGCAATCCTACCATTACAGCCATTTTACTTTCGAGTTCTGTTTGCTGATTTTGTGCGGTACGTTCCAGCATAGAGTCCAGTTCTCCGGTAGACTCACCACTTGCAATCATATGTAGCATCAGTGGCGGAAAATATCCGCTATTTTTTAATGAGCGATATAAGCTGCTACCTTCTCTGACCTGGCGTGCTGCATCTAAGACAGATTCTTTTATCTTATCGTTACCCACCACCTGAGCAGAAATACCCAAAGCTTCTACAAGGGGAACCCCACTTTTAGTTAAAATGCTCAGTGTACTTGCAAACTGTGCAGTATTAAATGTTTTACTAAATTTACCAATAAGCGGTAATCCTAATAATCGTGTATGCCATAACAGACGTATTGATGGATAGGTAAGCATACGTGAAACTGCAAAAATAAGCAAAGCCAGCAAGCTGAAAATCCATGTCCACCAGCGCTGAAACCCTTCACTGGCACTAATTAACAGTTGAGTAATAACCGGCAGATCCTGACCACTGTCAATAAACACCTTAATAATATCAGGAACCACATACCCCAGCAAAAAGCTTACAATGCCTACCGATGCCAATATTAAAATAATGGGATATAACAATGCCAGCTGCACTTTTTGTTTTGACTGATTTTGTTTCTCTGCATGATCTGCCAACTGTATTAAGACTTTGTCTAAATGTCCGGTATATTCTCCTGCTGAAATGGTTGCACGGTACATCTGTGGAAAATGGTGCGGGAAGGCATCAAGGCTTTTAGCCAGTGTAAACCCTTCCATAACCTGTGAACGTACCGAAAGGATAATATTTTTTATCCAGGTTTTTTCTTGCTGTGCTGCTACAGCAGCAAGCGCTTCTTCTATAGGCATGGCAGCCTGTATCAGCGTAGCCAGCTGACGTGTAAATAAAGCCAGTTGTGAAGTTGAAAGTTTTCGACCTAAAAAAGGAATTTTCCACTGTCTGGAAGTATTTACAATCTGCTTTTTTTCATTAACGGCTATAATGCTCAGAGGTGTAAAGCTCTGGTCACGCAAAAACTGACGAACCTGCCGCATGCTGTCTGCTTCATGAGTGCCCTTTTGTTGCTTTCCCTGCGCATTTAGCGCCCGATATTCAAAAACAGCCATTCTACCCTCTAACCAGCCTAGTTTATTCCTGATGTGTTACTCTGAGTATTTCTTCAAGCGTTGTGATGCCTGAAAGTACTTTTTGAGCACCATCCTCTTTAATACTTGTAAAACGTTTTCTCAGGTGTGTAACAATAGCATGTTCACCCTCATGCATATGAATCATTCGTCTGATTTCTTCATCTACAGGTACGATTTCATAAATACCTGTTCTGCCTTTATAGCCGTTAAACCGACACTCTTCACAACCTCTCGCATGATAAATTTCCGGTGGACGGGCACTACTCACGCCTAAGTGTTCACACTCTGCTTCATCGGCAATATACTTTTCTTTGCAATGTGAACATAACACTCTAATTAGTCTTTGTGCAATAACACCGGTCAGACTTGAGGATAACAGAAAAGGTTCAACGCCCATATCCTGCAACCGGGCAATGGCACCTACAGCGGTGTTTGTATGCAGCGTAGATAACACTAAATGACCGGTTAAACTAGCCTGTACTGCAATTTCTGCTGTCTCTTTATCTCTGATTTCTCCCACCATTACCACATCAGGATCCTGACGCAGAATAGCTCTTAATCCTTTAGCAAACGTCATTCCTACTTTGGTATTTACCTGGGTCTGACCAATACCTTCGAGATTATATTCCACTGGATCTTCCACCGTCAGAATATTACGGCAGGGATCATTTAATGTAGCAAGACCTGCATAAAGTGTGGTTGTTTTTCCGGAACCTGTAGGACCTGTAACCAGAATAATCCCGTGTGGCTGGGCCAGCATTTGTTGCAAAATTTCCTTTTTATCAGGCAACAAACCCATATGTTCCAGTGTCAGACGACCAGCGGCTTTATCAAGCAGACGCAGCACTACCCGCTCTCCATTTCTTGAAGGTAGTGTAGATACCCGAACATCAACCTCTTTACCTGCAACCCGCAAAGAAATTCTGCCATCCTGCG
Organism: Endozoicomonadaceae bacterium; assembly: GCA_026710285.1. Taxonomy (GTDB): domain Bacteria; phylum Pseudomonadota; class Gammaproteobacteria; order Pseudomonadales; family Endozoicomonadaceae; genus JAPORK01. The sequence continues at coordinate 10,468 of JAPORK010000252.1, forward strand.
GTATCCGTTTTTCAGCAATGTCCATTTTAGCCATCACTTTTATCCTGGAGACCAGCAAAGAAGCCAACGTTGGCTGCAAAGAAAGGACTTCTCTTAATACACCATCAATCCGATAACGGGCCACCATACGTGATTCAAAGGTTTCCAGATGAATGTCTGATGCACCCTCTTTGATCGATTCAGTCAGCAGTGCATTAATGAGTTTAATAACCGGTGCATCATCAGATTGTTCCATTAAATCATCTATCGTTGGAACAACATCAGCTAAGGAGTTCAGATCAATATCATCTCCAATGCCGGCTACATGTTTCAATGAATCTGAACTGCTTTGATGATAAATTTGCGTCATCAGTTCTGCAAAATGCTCACTTTCCAGCTGTTTATATTGCAGTGTACAGCCTGAAAATCTACGTATTTCAGCCAGCAGTTCAGGTGTCAGATTATTTTCATAAATCAGGACAGGTTGATTTTTTTCTTCAGTTAAAATGACCCTGTGCCGTCGGGCAAAAGGAAAAGGTAACACTTTTATATCTAAAGGTAAATCATCCTCAGACAAACTGTCTGCTGATACTTCAGAATTTGTATTTTGTAAACTCAATCGAATATTCCCCCATTACTTAACATGTAACTTTACTATTTTGTTGTCTATATTCTTACCGAAACAAGAAATTTTTTCATTATTTTTATTTTATTTTATATTTGGTGTATTATGGCGAATCCAGTATTATTTTTTAGTGGCGATAAGTGAACTAAGCTAAATACTATTAGTATGACCAGGATTTTTACTTATGATTAAAACTTTAATGACAAGTGTATTGCACTTTTTTTCTTACCGCTACAAAGAGTTGCTTTTGGCTTTAATAATTGCAGGTACAGCAATTTCTTTGGGGCTGCAAAGTATCAACTTTGCAGAGGCAATCCAAATATTTTCATCTGCTAAGAATATTACTACGTCAGCAGTTACTGCCACAGAAAAAAACACACTGACTAATAATGATTTTTTACCTGTCTTTGGAATCGCCGGTAATAAAAAGGCAGTTAAACAGTTTATTCCTGCAACATCACTTAACCTAAAACTAAAAGGTATTCTTTCAAATGCGGACGATAACACCCTTTCCAGCGCCATCATTCAGGACGCAAGTGGAACAGAAAAACTTTATAAACAAGGGGATAAATTACCCGGTGGTGCTGTTCTGGAATCAGTTGAGAGCAATGCTGTTATCATACGTTACCTTGGAAATCTGCAAAAAATTTTCTTTCCTGAAGAAAGTACGTCACCTTCTTTAACCTCAGCAGAACAATTTAAACAATCACAGGAACAGCAATATTCACAAATATTGTCAGACCGCAATGCAAAAATGAACCGGTTAGCTCGAAATTTAACATAACAGAATATACACTTGTGTCGATTAACTAACATACTAGTAATTTATCCATGGATACTGCCTTTGAAATGAAGACTCAAATATTTAAAAAGCGTAATTGCATAAACTTGCTTACCTGTGCATCATTACTTTTTTGTGTTTTTTCGGATAGTTATGCAAAAACTGCGGAAAACGTATTAACAGAAGATACCGTTTCTGCTATTCAAAAAAATAATGTTTCCCCTGAAAAAATTGCATCAGGGCAAAATGTATCAAACACACTAAAAACGGTCACTGACACCGAAGCAAAACCATTAGCTGTGGCTGATAGCAGAACGCTGCAAAGCAGCAATAACAATCAGCCTGAGGTGATCAGACCGGGTGAAAAGCCGGTCAAACAGGATCAAACCCAACTCCGTCGCTGGTCCATTAATCAGCAAAATACTGATTTACGGCAGTTTATTGCTCAGGTCGCCACCATTACCGGAGATACATTTATCCTGGACCCAAAATTAAAAGGTGTGGGAAATATCAACATTATCTCGTCTAAACCAATGACGAAAGACGAGATTTACGAGATTTTTCTGCAGGTATTAAATACCAATTCTTTTGCTGTTGTACCCAAAGGAGAAGGCATTAAAAATATTGTCACTCATGCATCAGCTAAAGTTGCAGGTGCTGATTTCTCAAAAGACAAACCATCAGATGCTACAGTGGTCACCCAGGTACTTGGCTTTAGCAATATCAAAGCGATAGAAGCCGTTCCTATTCTCAGACCACTTATTTCTCCTGCCGGACATGTTGCGGCCTCATCAACAGTTAACTCTTTGGTTATCAGTGATTTAAAAGATAATGTAGACAGGTGTGTCACCACTGCTCAAAAACTGGACAGCATTAATGATAATGACTACGAAGTTATTCCTTTAAAGCATGCCTGGGTAAATGAAATTGTACGTATTATCCAGGAAACATCCGGCAATAGCAGGCTTTCTTTATCTCAGGACTTTCAAATTATTGCAGACGAACGGGGTAACCGACTCATCCTTAAAGGTAATGAGCGAAAGTGTGCCAAAGTAAGAAAGCTGGTAGAAACACTGGATCAGGAAGGTGTTCATCGATCCTCTACACGTGTGGTTTTTTTACATCATGCTGATGCTAAAAATCTGGCTACCATCCTGACTGAAGCATCACAAAAACTGCCTCAGCAAGCCAGTCAACCTGCTCATGGTGCAAACAGATTACCTGGCACTAATTCGGCTACTTCATCATCTAAACTAGCTGATAATGTCTACATTAAAGCCGATGAAACCACCAATTCACTGGTTATGATCGCTGATCATAATACACTGAAAGATCTGGAAATGTTAATTAAACAACTTGATGTAAGACGTGCTCAGATATTAATTGAAGCCGCCGTTGTTGAAGTTTCCGGTGATTTATCAGAAAGCTTAGGATTACAATGGGGAATTGATGGCAGAAAAACTTCTATCGGAAATCAGGCTCGTTCAGGAACGATTACACCAGGTACAACACCTAATAGTGGAGTAACCGGCAGTTTTCTTGGAAACAACAACATTTCACTGGGCAGCATTGCGCTGCGTAATGCTAACTTCGGCGTGCTGATCAATGCGTTAACCACAACAACTAATGCTAATCTACTCTCAACCCCCAGCTTATTAACGCTGGACAATGAAGAAGCAGAACTGAGTATTGGTCAGGAAGTTCCTTTCAAAACAGGTTCTTATGCAACTAATAATTCAGGATCAGGCGGTAATAATCCTTTCACAACAACAGAGCGTAAACCAGTAGGATTAACACTTAAGGTAACGCCTCATGTTGGTGACAGCAATACTATGCGTCTGGAAATAGAGCAGGAAATATCAAAACTCATTCCCAACAGCGTCAATACACTTGGTACATCTGATGTAGTAACTGACAAACGCAGACTCAAAGCAACCGTTATTGCAGATAATACGCAAACAATCGTGATGGCCGGATTACTCCAGGATGACGTTAAAACAGTCTATTCAAAAGTTCCTTTCTTAGGCAACATTCCTGTCTTGGGTAAATTGCTTTTCCGCAACAAATCAGACACCAGAGAAAAGAAAAACCTTATGCTGTTTATAAGACCAACTATCATGAGAAATGCAAGTTCAGTTGAAAACATTACCAGAGATAAATATAACTCACTGCGAGTTATTCGTTCTATACAATCAAAGTTACCTACAACGGTGGATGAATTATTTCAACCAAAAACCACGGCTAATATGTAAAAGCAATACAGATAAATCCCTTACATCTTAACGATTTAACCCCTGCACCTCTGTGGTGCAGAGGTTAAATCTGGCTGCCGCTGCAAAAAAAAACAGCAACCTCACGATTTCTGTTTACTCTCTGAAAAGCAATTTATGATCATACAAGTCAATATCACAATGCTTGCCAGGACTTTTATCAACCAATGAAATTGTTCCATCATGCTGTTGCTCAATACACAACAATTGAATTATACTGTCCTCTCCATTCTTTCTAAAGACGATAATAGCATCAGAAGATAGTATGGTCAGTCCACGAATTACTCTACCCCAGTGTTGAGCGGTGGCAATCACATTGCATTGACCCTGTTCATTTTCTGTCAAAAGAATTATTGAATTATCCGCAAGACTCATCACAATTAAAGGCTTACCCTCCAATTGTGCCATAAATCCACAAAGTATACCGGCAGATATTGGATGCTGTATTTCATGAATATCAGAAACCGTTTGAAAATTCTCAATGGTAGGAAAATCGGAGAGAATAAAACTTTTGAAAAACTGTAAAAATGAGTTAAAAACAGAATGGGACGAAGTACTTTCACTCAGATTTTCCTGCTCCTCAAAACTTTCAGATAATTTCTCAGAAGCTTTCAATAAACAACTATGTTTAACTTTAAACAACTTCAATACATCTCTGGAAACGTCAACAGGGTTTTGTGCAGCTGAATTATTAGCAGCATCCTCTGTTACAGCATTAACTGCAATATAATCACCAAAACAATATTTGCAACACATACCGATAGTATTCTCTGGTAATGATATTCTTTTCACTTTTCTGTTTTCCCAGTCGGTTGATATTGCTACTTTTTTATCTACAGTAAACATTTTATGATCTGTGTACATTAATATTTTGTTCTGATCAATACAGAAACAATTTAGTATATATTGCAGATATAAAGGTTGTGAACTAGTGCAAACAAAGTGATCTTGTGTATAATTCCATTGCCATATTGCCCACCCACTTCTTCCCGGAGTTTCATTCAGCGCTAAAAAATAGTTTTCATTTACCGGTAAAATCTTTTTAAGTGTTATGCCGGTATATGCCAGAGGATAAGTTATATCCATATTTAACTGCTTTTTTTCAGAACACCATGACGCAATAATAACAGAGTCCACTGTAAATAAAGCAACTTGATTACTTTCTGTTTTCATTATGCTTGTTATTGGTTTATTTGTAACTGAATTGATTTGAGATAGTGTCAATTCACCAGATTTTTCACTGACATAATATAAATTATGTGAAATTTGACTTAACAGTAATATGCCAGAACCAGGCAAACAAATACTGTTTTCCTCATTAATTGATAATGTTTCCTGTTTATATAAAATATTTTTGCTCTGTTGAACCATGTAAGAAAAATGTGATAATGTTTTCTTAACCTGCTGTTCGTAAAGCGCTGTTTGTTTCTGCTGAAGTGCTTCTTTTACAAGCGGTTCATTCCAGATCTCATTTGCAACAGGTATATGCATAACCTCATGAAGTTCTCCCTGTGGACCAAATGTTGTGTGAACACCAGATACCAGTTCAATTGAAAAATTATGATTAATCTTCAATGAAAATGTTAATTTTTCATAACTACAAGCACCTTTCTTGAATTTCACGGTTTCTATATCAGTAAAACAGAAATCTTTAAAAGACAAACCGGCTTTTGCGAACATTGTTGCAGCGATTGTCAGCGGAGTTTTCGCTCTGAAATCAGCTTCTTCTGCTGACATTTTATATCTTTTAATAAACCGGTCTCGCCAAAACTGAAGATTTCCGTAATACTTTTTACCTGTCTTTTCACAAATTGCTGTTCTTTTATAAGATTCACCGAACGTACTGATAAATAATGGATGACCATAACGACAGGATTTAATTATACGGGGTGATAGATTGCAAATGTTTCTGAATTTAACACAGCTTGCTGATACATTCCATACAGCAGAGGCAGGAAGATATGAGAAAATTTGTAACCATATTTCATCCGGTAAACGAACCATCTGTTTTGTCAGTTCTGAACAGACAACTACCTCATGACTTTCAAATCGGGCTCTGTTATTTTCAGTGACTGAATCTGCTGGTTTAACAGCAAAATCAGCTGCTTGTTCTCTTGTCGATGTTACCGCTTCCATAATAGCCTCTGTAATTATAATCTTTCTGCTATTTTGAATCGTTTTATAGCGTGAAGTTCTTGAGAAAACGAACCGTCTTGTTTGTAACAACAACAAAATCGACAAAGAGAGGTACGGGTTAGCCAACAGCGCTAAATCAGCCTTTCAGGTAGTACATACAACCATTTTAAATGTTTGCTTTATTGTCTGCCCTAATGGTAATTATATTTAACCTACAATTTTAACAGGTTGAATATCAGACTGTGCTGCTTTTTGAAGATAGCGGGTATTGCGTTTAGTTTTATCAGAAACCATGCCCACTAACTGACCACAGGCAGCATCAATATCATCGCCTCTGGTTTTTCTTACTGTTACGTTAAAGCCAGCATTTAACAGTTGCTTTTGGAAAAAATAAATAGCATTGCCTGAAGGCTTTTCATAGCCGGAATGAGGGAAAGGATTAAATGGAATTAAATTAATTTTACAGGGTGTATTTTTTAACAGAGTAATCAGTTGCTGTGCATGCAATAACTGATCATTAACGCCTTTGATCAACGTGTATTCAATGGTAACAACACGTTTTTTATCAGGAAGACTACTCATATAGCAATGGACAGCATCTAACAGTTGTTCCAACGGATATTTACGGTTTATCGGTACCAATGTATTACGCAGATCATTCGTAGCCGCATGAAGTGATATTGCCAAAGAAACGTCTGTTCTGCCTGTCATTTTATGTATACCTGGAACAACGCCACTGGTACTTAACGTAACTCTGCGCTTTGACAGACCATAGGCAAGATCGTCCATCATCAGATCCATGGCAGGCAGAACATTATCGAAGTTCATCAGTGGTTCACCCATTCCCATCATCACAATATTGGTGACATAGCGCCGGGATGAATTCTGGTTATTACCATGGGAAAAGGCATGAACCGCATGCCATACCTGACCAATAATCTCTGCTGTTGTAAGATTAGAGTTAAAACCTTGCTTACCAGTGGAGCAAAAGCTACAGTCAAGAATACAGCCAGCCTGTGATGAGATACACAATGTGCCGCGGTTTTTCTCAGGAATATAGACCGTCTCAACCAGAGAGCCGCTGGCAACACGATCAATCCATTTTTTAACACTTTCACGCGCCTGATACTCTTTG
>JAPORK010000303.1 GCA_026710285.1 Endozoicomonadaceae bacterium
ATTAAATGGGTTGTTCTTCCGGGAAACCTGATATTTTCGGTAGTGTTCACCTTATCATTTATTGTGTCTACTGCGGAATACTGACCTTTGCCGGACGCACCGTGGGCTGAGCCGGACGCACCGTGGGCTGAGCCTGTCGAAGCCTGAGAGAGGTTAAAACCTAAACGTTTCTGTCCAGGCTTCGACAGGCTCAGCCCACGGACAAGGATAGTATTAATGAAATTATCTGAAATAACTATTTTATATTTAAATAATCAATGAGCAAGATCGCGGAAATGTCGGTTAATTCCCTAAATAGTGAGTAATTAAAGGGCTGCTGATAATCTGTTGCAGAAAGCGACGATAATCTGTGAAAAGATTATAGGCAGGCTCCCGGTCAATATGCTTGTTTAACTATATGCACCACTTGAATAATGCAATTCATAGCTATGGCTATAAAGTTCAACAATATTACCAAATGGATCTTCCATGTAGATCATACGGTAAGGTTTTTCACCAGGGTAATAGTAACGTGGTGCCTTCATACGCTTTTTACCACCAGCAGCAACAATCTTCTCTACCAGCTCTTCCAGGTTTGGATCTTGTACACAGAAATGGAAAATACCTGTTTTCCAATACTCAAAGTTATTTTGCGGGTTTTCCTGATTGGGGAACTGGAACAACTCTACCCCAATACGATCACCCGTTGACATATGAGTAATCATAAATGATCCCCACCCGGGACCAAATACATCCGTGCACATTAAGCCAATCGGACTATCATCTTCAGTGATTCTGGTCGGTTTCATTATGGTATACCAGCCAAATACTTCAGTATAAAATTTCACTGCTGCTTCCAGATCAGGAACAGAAAGACCAATATGAGAAAATGTACGCGGATAAGGATGAGACATAATATTCTCCTCATATAAAGTAAATAGACAGAACAATTGTATTCGGACAAACAACAAAAATTATGGTTATCCAATTACACCTCATATTGTAGTCTGAATAAACTAATCAGAATACGACAATGCAGTGATTCAGATTCATGCAACAGAAAATTGATCTGGAAAAAATGAAATCCTTTCATCAGAATTTTTTGCTCTGCTGGCAAGCAATTGGCTGAAACAGTGCATCATAGCGGCTATTAAATGCTTCTGCTTTTTCCTGCTGCTGTTTTAACGCAAGCAACGGCTGAAGGTTTTCTGCAACTTCTATCAGGTTTGCAATCATATTGTCTAATATTTCTACCTTCGTGCTGTTAGTATTAACCCGATATGCCAGAATGATACGCTTATTAATACTGTCCCATCCAATGGTACCCCCACGGGTTTCCAATGCATAAGCATTCAGATTCATAGCAATTTCAAAACGCCTGCGCCTAATATATCCTGTACCTGCTTCAGCCAGTTCAATGGTAATGAAAATATCATCACTGTAAGCTGGTGCTTCAACACTAACCGGAAAACGTTCACCGAACATAAAAGTATAGGTTCGCTCATTCTGCTCCTCTTGTTTGCGATGAATGCCGGAATACTTTGTCCATTGATTTAACAGATCCAGACTATTCATCGCTTACCTCATTAACCAGTGGAATATATCCTCTCTGCTGTTGTACAAAGCACTGTAGCAGAGAAGGCTTACCTGTTACCTTGCTTATTTTTGCAAGCGTATCTGTTTTGTCGACAGATGATAAGGTTTTTGCAAAAGCTAATTTAGCAGGTGCAGACTGAATTTTATCTGCCAGCCATTGGCTGCCATTTTTAATACGTCTGCCTGCTGCCGAAAGTCCGCTGACATTTAACAAAGTTTTACCTGTTTGCCATAACTGTAAACCTTTGTACTGTAATTTATCTTTGTAAAGCAGCTCCCGTAACATTTTCAGCGCCCGTTCTTTTGAAGTAAATTGTAACTGTTTAACGGATGATTCGGACACGCCTAAATCTCTGAGAAATTTCACACATGCCTCTGATGTTTCTCCGTAACCTCTACGCAGCCGGTTGAGAAAAATTTTTTCAGCAACACTAATATGTTCTGTAGCTAAGGAGAGATCAAATTTTGAATCAGCGGGAAGCTGTTCAGAAATTTTACGTTTTTTTGCTTCCTGTTGTTGTTGCCAGGCTTTAAATGTATCCATGGTCACCATTGTGATCGTACTCAAACCAATCGCAACAATAATACTGACTAATTCCCCGGTAATTGCCATTGAAGTAACTGCACCAAGCGTAAAAGCACCAACAGCAGATTCAATTGTTTGTTGTCGTGCTTCTGAAGTACGCTTCTGTTTAATATGTCCTGATAGCGCCAACAATAAAGGGTCTGATGTTGCCGCACTTGCACTGGCCAAATTGTTTAGCGCACTAATTTGCACACTGGTGCGAAAAAGTGACCTGATAAAAAACAGGGAAGCCGAAAGAACATTTACACCAGGTATAATGTGTCCAATCGCAGGCGTAAAACGAGCAATAAGCAGCATGGTTGATTCAGCAAGCGAAGTTACAGAAAGGATAATATTTTTTATCGCCAGAAGCTTATCTGCGATTATCTGTTTTTTGGTGCGAAACAGGTTAACCTTATTTTGTCTGATTAGTTTTTTTAGTTTTTTCCGTTCATTTTTAGATTGTTTTATCACTCCAGTTTCTGCACCAGTATCTATGAATGTTGCCTGTGCCTGCTTACGCTTTTTTCGCATTGCAATATCATTTCTTATTCCTTTGATAAGTGCAGTTGTTTGTTGAAACAGTGAAATCGTTTCCATTACCACGGTAATTCCCCGTAATACCTTAAAAGCATTATAAAATACTGTGCTATTTATTGGTTGCCTGTATTTAACAATATTTCTTAAATGCAATGAGTTCACAGTATTTAATCCAACTGCATGCATATGAGTTATCCTTGCACGCAAACGTGAATACAGGCGCGAAAAAAATTTTTTCCGTTTCTTTTTCTTTATGGTTCTTGCGGTTATTTTTTTATTAAAGTCATTACTGTTCAGGCTGTAATGATCAGATATTGCATGAGTACTTTCTGCCATATTACGTAAACATAAATGGCTGCTTTTTGTAACGTGTGCTTTGCGTAAAACAGCACCGGTAAAAGCACCGTACTGCTCTATTCTGCGCTCTTCTTTAAAATAGATATCATTGCTTGTCCGTATTGATGACTGTCGTGATTGACCAATATTATTCATGCTTTTATCTGTTCAGGTTGAAGTAAGCTTAATGTCTTCTCTATAACAGTGATAATATTTTCTTTTCTTTCGGTGAGATCAACTACAGCTGTAAAAGCAATAGCTGTCAAACGTCTTATGATAATGATGCCACTACTTAACAGCTGCGGAATATTTTTTTCTGAAGTCACGATCGATAATCTTACCGATACCTGACTTTGTATATTGGCTAATACGCAGGGAGTAACAAAAGGTGCAACTGTAGCCATTAGCTGATCTAATTCAGTATGTGTCTGGCACTCCATTGTTGTCACAATCTGCAGCTGATTGTTGCGGACAGAGGAAGATAAGAACAGTTCTGCAGTAATACCAGGTGCCAGCAGGAACTGCCATCCTGCAGGGAAATTTTCCGGATTCATTAAACGTTCTGGCTGTAAATTGAGTAGATTAAGATGGTCTTCTGTTATAACCTCTACGCTGTTCATCAAACCACCTCGCTATAAAATTTTTTATGCAGATGAGAAACGATATTTTCCACTTCAGCTGCAGAGCAATTTTCATGCAGATAAAATATGCTTTTATGCAACAAAGGAATTAATTGCTGTACGGCAACTAAAAATTGTTGTGTAGAAAAAAATGTATCACCGGAAAGAATTTGACTCTGTCTTACTATAAACTGATGACTGTCTAAATCGACAATTAAAGCAAGTGGTGCCATTAATACTGAGAACAACTGAGAAAATGTATATACACAGGTTGATCTATTGAGGGGAAGCTTTTCCGGAAGATGTGCATCGAGCATTAAACAGACAGATTGCTGATCAGGAAATAAAGATGCCAGTGTCGCATTGGTGGTAATGCTATGATGATTAGTAATTGAGGTAATGGGTAAACTACCGCTAATATTCAGAGAAGCTGGCGTACGAAAAATAGTAATATCATCAAGACCAAACGACTTCCATTCTTTGTAAAAGCGCTTAACAATTGTTTTTATCATCCATGCTGCCTGCTATCAGAGCATCCTTGCATTTAAACTGTTATGTTTTAAATTTAGCAATACTCTTTAATATAAAGCAAGAAGCAGCGGTATCATTTCTTAAGAACTGATGTTGCGAATTATGCAATCCGCACAGTATTCCGGTTGACTATCTTGGTGCAGAAACTTTTTTAGCTCTTCTGTGTTGTAATGAGTGAAAGTCAGGCACTTATACCTTAACTGAGCTGGCAGGTTTTAGGGTACCACGTTAGTTTCTAATGGTAATCACTTTGTTTCATCTAAAACATCAACACCTTTAGGGGGAATGAAAGTAAACTGTTTATCAGGAATCGCTACATTTTCTTTGATAGCAGAAAATTCAATCCGGGTTTGGCTTTCAAGATAATCAGCCATAAACATCCCGGTTAACTTTTTGCCAGCAAAAATAAATTTTAACTCTTTGAATAAACTGCTTTTATCTTTAGGCGTTAAAGTAAAAGTTTTATCTTTTGATCCAGTTACTTTAACTAGATATAGTTGGGCAAGCTTCTCAATACTACCATTAAGAATAGCGGTAACAGGAAGTGAATCTGCCTGTTTATCTACTTTCTGGATAGTGACTTGTTGTAATGCTTTATCATAAGTCCAGAGTTTAGAACCGTTTGAAACATATAACTGTGCAAAAGGTGAGTTGACTTTCCAGAGGAAACAATCCGGGCGTTTCATTTGCATATTACCACGGGACGTTTGTGATTTACTCTCTTTGCCACTTTTTGTAGTCTGAAGGAAATTAGCCTGAAAGGTGTTAATAGGTGTAAGGTATTGTTTAAGAAGATTTATATTGTTTTCACTCAGTTTGTTTTCTTTACTATGAGCAGATGCCGAGCGGGAAGCCTTTGGCTGTGTTTTAATGTCAGCACACACCCACTGCAACGGGATTAAATAAATAATCGTAATAATAAAGTAACTGATACTTTTAAAAGGTATTCTCATGAGCAATACAGTCTTAATTTTATACAGATTTATATGAGAGACTTATGCAGCCTCCGGAGTTTGTTGCTTAATATACATTGTAAATTCTGCGTTCACAACAATGATTACAGTTCATTGAAAAACAGCTATCCATCTATGCAAACAGTTAATTTTACATATTAGGATAATTAGGTCCTCCGCCACCTTCAGGTGCAATCCAGGTGATATTTTGTGCAGGATCTTTAATATCACAGGTTTTACAATGGACACAATTTTGTGCATTAATCACAAATTTATTTTCACCACCCTCTTTGACAATTTCATAAACACCGGCAGGACAATAACGTTGCGCCGGTTCAGCATATTCTGGCAGATTGCTTTGCACCGGAATATTTTTATCATTCAGCACCAGGTGGCAGGGCTGATTTTCTTCATGATTGGTATTAGAAAGAAATACCGAACTCATTTTATCGAAAGTAATCACACCATCCGGTTTAGGATAACAGGGAGCAATACATTTTGCTGCTTTTTTCAGTGTCATATAATCAGGCGCATCATCTTTTAATGTAACCGGAATAAGCCGGTTATTAAATTTCATATTTAACCAGTTAATGGCTCCTCCTGCCAGCATGCCATAACGGTGTATTAGCGGTGAAAAGTTACGGTGAGCATACAGTTCCTGCCCAAGCCAGGATTGTTTGAAGTTATCGATAAAATCTGTGGGAATTTCCCCTTGCTTTTCTTGTTGTAATGCCTTGAATACGCTTTCTGCTGCAAGCATACCGCTTTTCATCGCAGTGTGAGATCCTTTAATTTTTGCGTTATCCAGCGTTCCGGCATCACATCCGATAAGCATTCCACCGTTAAAAGTCATTTTAGGTAGTGACGACCACCCACCTTTACTAATTGCTCTTGCACCATAAGATAAGCGTTTACCGTTAATTAATGTATTACGAATAAGCGGGTGCTGCTTGAAACGTTGAAACTCCTGATAAGGATCCACATACGGATTAGTGTAATTAAGATCAACAATCAGCCCTAGAGAGACTTGCCTGTCCTCAACATGATAAAGAAAACCGCCACCCATGGTCCCTGTTTCGGATAATGGCCAACCAAATGTATGTACCACTTTTCCTTGAAAGTGTTGTGCCTCCGGAATTTCCCAAAGCTCTTTAAGACCTATGGCATAGTGTTGTGGATTTGCTTCCGCATCTAAGTGAAAGTGCTCAATTAATTGTTTCCCTAGATGTCCCCGGCAACCTTCAGCAAATAAAGTATATTTTGCTTTTAATTCCATTCCGGGTACATATTCTGTTTTGTGCTCCCCTGATGCTGAAACACCCATTTCTCCGGTAATAACGCCTTTAACCTGATTATCCTCCAGAATTAATTGCTGTGCTGCAAACCCCGGAAAAATTTCCACACCTAATTCTTCTGCCTGTTTTGCAAGCCAGCGGCAGACATTAGCCAGGCTTACAATGTAATTACCCTCATTGCGCATGGCATCAGGAATCATAAAATAAGGGAAAGCCTTATTATTTTGTGAGCTGGTGAAAAAATGCATTTCATCATCTGTTACGCTGGTAAGCAGTGGTGCCTGTTGCTCTTTCCAGCCGGGAAAAAGTTCATTGATTGCTCTGGGATCAAAAACAGTCCCCGACAGAATGTGTGCACCTACTTCAGAGCCTTTCTCGATAACACAAACACTTACTTCTTTTTCCGACGCTTTGGCACACTGCATTAATCGGCAGGCTGCTGCAAGACCTGCTGGTCCTGCGCCTACAATTACTACATCAAACTCCATGGATTCACGTTCCATAGCAAACCTCCGTAATAAACAGTTATATTTTTTATTATGCCGGTTTAAGAACTACTTCTTTTATTATTAAAACTTTAATCATGATTAATTAGCGTAAACCTATTTTAAGCTGGTTTTATACAAATGACATGAATCTTTTTATTATAATACTCACAGCTGATGAATGGGTATTTCTTTAACCGGTTGTTCAGCAATAGCAGAACGGAGAGATCGTTATATCAAACTGGTCATTTTAAATAATTGGATGCTATAACCCGAGCTTCCGGTTTTTCTAATGAAAAAAAGATAGTTATGATTATTGCAGGCAGCTTGTCATTTAGCAATAATCATTAGCGGAAAACGCTGTTAATGCGCTGTAATAATTCTTTAATGAAAGCATACAGTTCATGCAAACTTTAACGGTTGTACTGCGTATCTGATTAACTGCAAATCTGATATCATATTGTACGGGTTAAACGATTGGTAAACTTTGTAACAACACTGCTAATTTTCAATTGTGTCGGACTATCAGCAAAAATTCAGAGACTGTTAAGGAGAAAGAATGGAACATCAGGACAAATATAAACAGCATAGTGATCTGGTATGGAAGATCGCTAATCTGTTGCGTGGTCCCTATCGCCCGCCACAATACCGTAAAGTGATGATTCCACTTACCGTTCTGCGTCGACTGGATTGCGTGCTGGAAGAGCGTAAAGCGGATGTTCTCGCAATGTATGAACAGCTTACTACCCGTGGATTTAATACAGAAGCGATAGAAAAAACCATCAACAGTAAGTTCAGTTTGACATTTCATAATACCAGTCAGTTTACTTTCTCCAGTTTGTTGGATGATCCTGATAAACTGGCAACCAACCTGAAAGCTTACATTGATGGTTTTTCATTACAGGCACGAAATATTTTTGAAAAGTTTAAATTTGAAGAAGAAGCAGAACGTCTGGACGAAAGTAACCGGTTGTTTGAAATTATCAAAGAATTTGCAGCGGTGGATTTACACCTCGATCGTATATCTAATATAGCGATGGGTTATATTTTTGAAGATCTGGTAAGGCGTTTTAATGAACAGGCTAACGAAGAAGCAGGGGATCATTTTACACCCCGTGAAGTAGTCAGGCTGATGGTCAAACTGCTGTTTACTGAAGAAGAACATGTTTATACTCCGGGGAAAGTCATTAAAATCTATGATCCGACCTGCGGCAGCGGTGGTATTTTATCTGAATTTGAAAAAGCCATCAGAGAAGAAAATGACGAGGCACATGTACAACTGTTTGGTCAGGAATATAACCCGGAGTCTTACGCTATTTGTAGTTCTGATCTGATGATTAAAGGTGGAGAGACCAGCAATATTGCTTTTGGTGATACGCTGGGAACCGGCAAGCAGAAAGATGGTCGTGTTGATGGTGATGGTCATCTGGATAAATCTTTTCACTATATGGCAGCCAATCCACCCTTTGGTGTAGAATGGAATCCGGAAAAAGATTTTGTCACCCGTGAGCATAACGAACTTGGTTTTAAGGGTCGTTTTGGTCCTGGTCTGCCACGTATCAATGATGGTGCATTACTGTTTCTATTGCATATGATTGCAAAAATGCAACCTCCCTCTGAACATTACACATTACCCGTCCCCGGAGTGAAAGACGGTGAAGGTTCACGTATTGCTATCATCTTTAATGGTTCACCTCTGTTTACCGGTGATGCTGGTGGAGGTGAAAGTAATATAAGACGCTGGATTATTGAAAATGATATGCTTGAAGCAGTGATTGGCTTGCCAGATCAGTTGTTTTATAACACCGGAATTTACACCTATATCTGGATTGTAACCAACCGCAAACCCACCAAACGTCAGGGTAAGGTACAGCTGATTAACGCCACTGATTTTGCCTGGAAAATGAAAAAGAGTCTGGGCAATAAACGTAAAAAATTGGGTGAAGGTATCGGCGGTGAGCCAAATCATATTGATGCCATTACCCGTATCTATGGTGATTTCAAAGATAAAGAGCAACGTACACTGACGGCTATTGGTACCAATGTCGACAGCCCGAAAGATAAAAAACGTAATCCTGACCAACCTGTTTTTGTCTCTAAAATTTTCAACAATCAGGATTTTGGTTATTTTAAAATTGTCGTTGAACGTCCACTGCGCTTAAACTTTACCGTTAATGATGAACGCATTCAACGTTTTACTCAGACAGACCACTTTGTCAAACTCTCTGCTTCTAAAAAACGTAAAGATACGCAACAAATTGCTATGGAAGAACAGCAGGGAGAACAACGACAAAAGGCTATTTTACAGGTGCTCAATAACCTTAAATCCAGATACGCCGATGCTGAAGTTATAAAAGACCGTGCTGTCTTTGAGGCAGAAATTAAAGAGGCTTTTCAGAACGCAAAAGTAACTTTTGATACAGCACTGAAAAAAGCTTTATTGGCTCACGGAGCACTGGGCGAAAAAGATCCAACTGCACAACCTTGTCTGAATGCCAAAGGTAACCCGGAACCGGATGCTGATTTACGTGATAGTGAAAATGTACCTTTTCCGGGCGCTTTACTTGCCAATGGAAAACGTGATACAAACAATGCGTTAATTAAACTGCCTCTGCCGCTGGATTATGAAGGCAAAAAACAAAAAGGCAAAGTGGATAAAAAACAACTGTTGAATTTAGTTCAGGAACACTGTGAAGCTTATCTGAAAAAAGAAGTCCTGCCCTATCGGGACGATGCCTGGATTGATCACAGTAAGATTAAAGTGGGTTATGAAATTCCGTTTAATCGCCATTTTTATCAATATCAACCACCACGTGATTTAAGTGAAATCGAAGCAGATATCAGAGGACTGGAAGCGGAGATTCTGGAAATGCTGAAGGAGGTGATTTGATGAAGTATCCTCCATATGATAGATATTATGATATGCAGACTATGTGGTTTGGAGTAATTCCTTTTAACTGGAAAACTACTAACTTTCGAAATATTTTGATAGGAATCAGTGATGGTACACACGGAACTCATCAGAGGACGATAACAGGAAAACCCTTGTTAAGTGCAAAGAATGTCTTTAATGACTCAATTAAAATTTCTGAAAATGAAAGTAGAATATCTGAAGAAGAATATAAATTAATTATTGCAAAAGGTTACCCAAAGAAGGGAGATCTACTTGTAACCTGTGTAGGAACTTTAGGTAGAAGTATTGTTTACCCCTATGAAGAACCTTTAGCTTTTCAACGTAGTGTTGCTTTTCTGAGGCTGGAGAAGAAATATGATTTGAAATATTTCAAATATTTGATTGAATCTAAAGGCTATCAAGATTTTCTTGTAAACACAGCAAATGTAAGTGCACAAGGTGGTATTTATATGGGTGATTTAGCTGCATCTGAAATAGTCCTACCTAGTCTTGCAGAACAAACCAAAATTGCTACATTTCTGGACTACAAAACAGCACAGATTGATCAGCTTATTGAAAAGAAAAAAGCATTGATTGAAAGGCTTAACGAGCAACGTATCGCAATCATTACGCAGGCTGTCACCAAAGGCTTAAATCCGGATGCACCAATGAAGGATTCGGGTGTTGATTGGCTGGGTGAAGTGCCAAAGCATTGGTCAACTTTTGCAATAAAACGTAAATTCAAAATAGTGAATGGTGCCACTCCAAAATCTGGCGAAGAACGTTTTTGGAATGGTGAAATTATATGGATTACACCAGCGGATTTTTCACATTGTGAGCGTGGATTTATATCAAAATCTATCAGAAAAATTACGCATGAAGGGTTTGAATCTTGTGGGACATCGTTAGTTCCAAAAAGCAGTATTATCGTTACAAGTCGAGCACCTATAGGCAAAGTTGTACAAGCAGGGAAGAATCTTTGTACTAATCAGGGCTGTAAATCTCTTATTGTGGATACTGATTGTGCTGCTCACAGGTTTTATTATTATTCACTATTAGCTAATTCAGAAAAATTAAATTCACTTGGACTCGGAACTACTTTTATGGAGTTATCTAATTCTGACCTTGGGTTATTTAATTTGCCATTTCCTCCATTATCAGAACAAATCCAAATTGTTAAATTCCTGGACTACAAAACAACACAAATTGATCAGCTGATTGAAAAGAAAAAAACACTAATTGAAAAACTCAAAGAATACCGCACCGCCCTTATCACTGCCGCTGTCACTGGTAAAATTGATGTGCGAGGATTTGATATAAATAAAAATAAGACAAATGCCACTACTAAAAAAAGGGAATCCGCTGATGCAGGTTGAAAAGTTTAAAGCTGGTGTATGGAAGTCACAGTATCAATATAAAAGTTTTACTCCGCAGTTGGTAAATCAGAGCTGGGAATGGTTAGACCCGAAGTTAAACACACTGCTGGAACAAGCGTCACGGGCACTGGCAGAATTAAATGCTCATTCACGCATGGTGCCGGATGTAGATATATTTATTCGGATGCATATTACCAAAGAGGCCAACACCTCCAGCCGCATTGAAGGGACACAGACGCAAATGGATGAAGCCATTATGCGTAAAGAACAGGTGGTTCCGGAAAAACGTGATGACTGGCAGGAAGTACAAAACTATATCGAAGCTATTAATGTTGCCATAAAAGAATTGGAAAAGCTGCCGCTGTCTAACCGTCTGTTAAAACAAACTCACGCTATTTTAATGGATAATGTGCGCGGAGAGCATAAGACTCCGGGAGAGTTTCGTATTTCGCAAAACTGGATTGGTGGCAGTAATCTCAATAATGCTACATTTATTCCTCCTGCTGCCAGTGAAGTGCCTGAGCTGATGGGAGACCTGGAAAAATTTTGGCACAATGAAAATATCCATGTACCTGATTTAATTCGTATTGCCATCAGCCACTATCAGTTTGAAACCATTCATCCATTTTTAGATGGTAACGGACGCATAGGACGACTGTTAATTACCTTATATCTGGTATCAAAAGGTATTCTGAATAAACCGGCGCTATACCTTTCTGACTTTTTTGAGCGTCATCGTGATGCTTATTATGATGCGCTGATGGCTGTGCGTACCCGTAATGATCTGCTTCACTGGCTACAATTTTTCTTAACTGCTATTGAAGAGACAGCAGTCAATAGTAAAAAAACCTTTGTGGGTATAATGCAACTGCGTGAGGATGTAGAACACGAAATTTTGAGTTTGGGTACCCGGGCAGAAAATGCAAAAAAACTACTGTTGTCACTGTATGGAAAACCCATCGTTACAGTAAAAGAAACCGCACAACTGCTGAGTGTTAGCCATCAGGTTGCCAATGAACTGATAAAGTTGCTAAAAGATAAAAATATTCTTGAAGAGACAACAGGTTACAGAAGAAATCGTGTGTATTGTTTTGATCGTTATCTTCAGTTATTCAACTCATAGCTATACCTGTGATCCTTTGTGATCGTTACATAATCGCTGAAATGGTGAACGGAAGCAAAAAGTATAATATTTCACATATGGATTTTTATATGTAAGAAAAGGACATCAAATCTTACATATGGATTTTTATATGTAAGAAAAAGGCATCAAATCTTACATATGGATTTTTATATGTAAGAAAAAGGTAGCAAATCTTACATATGGATTTTTATCCACAAGAAAAAAGTGTACAATGCTGCATAAGCCTGTTGAGTAAAAAGCATGTTCCTGCACTGATTCAGCATACCTCCGTTTAAAAGGAATTTTTCATGACCAGAAAACACACTGAAGCCCGACTTGAAGATGCCATTGAAGACTGTTTATTACAGCATAATTATGCACAGGGACAGTCAAAAGATTTTGATGTGGAAGCAGCCCTTGAACCTGTTCGGGTTATTGCGTTCATCAAAGCAACACAAGAGGAAATGTGGCAAAAACTGCATGCGACTCATGGTGAAAAGACAGAAGCACTGTTAATTGATTGTCTGGTCAAAGAACTGGATACCAAAGGTATGCTTAAAGTGCTGCGGCACGGCTTTAAGATGCGTGGCAAAAAATTCAGGGTTGCAAATTTTGCACCTGCTAACAATAAAAATCCGCAAAGCCGAATCATGTATGCAAAAAATTGCCTTAGTGTCACACGACAACTTTACTATAGTGGGCAGAACAAAAAATCACTGGATATGGTTTTGTTTCTCAATGGTTTGCCTGTTGTAACGCTGGAGCTGAAAAATCCCTTATCCGGGCAGACCGTTGAAGATGCTAAAAGACAATACAAGGAAGACCGAAATCATCGGGAGCGGTTGTTTGAATTTAAAAAGCGTACCCTGGTACATTTTGCTGTAGATCAGGACCTGGTATTTATGACCACAAAATTATGTGGTAAAAGAACCACCTTTCTGCCCTTTAATCGTGGATCTAATCCTAATAGCAGTGAGTGTGGAGCAGGAAATCCACTGGCTGCTGACGGAGGCTATAAAACCACTTATCTGTGGCGTGAAGTACTGGCACCAGACAGCTTGATGGATATTCTGGGTCGCTTTATGCATCTGCAAACAAAAACCAGGCACATCCGGCAAGAGAAAGAACGAAAAAAAATTAACAAAGAAACCATGATTTTTCCACGCTATCATCAGTTAGATGTGGTGCGGAGCCTAATAAAACACTCACGGGAAAAAGGCAGTGGACACAATTATTTAATACAGCATTCAGCAGGGTCAGGCAAATCAAATTCCATTGCCTGGCTTGCACATCGTCTGAGCAATTTGCATGATGCACAGGATAATAAAATATTTAATTCCGTTATAGTGGTTACTGATCGTCGTGTACTGGATCAGCAATTACAAAATACTATTTGTCAATTTGAGCATAAGTGTGGAGTCGTTCAGAAAATTGATGAAGATACCCGACAGTTGGTAAAAGCCTTAGCCAATGGAACACACATTATTATTACCACATTACAAAAATTCCCTTTTGTAACAGAAACAATAGATAAATTAAATAAAGAGTCTGGTAATGACAATGCAATAGTTTTGACAACCCAGGGAAAACGCTTTGCCGTTATCGTAGATGAGGCACATAGTTCTCAATCGGGTGAAAGTGCCATGCAGTTAAAGGGCGTATTAAATAAAGAAGGGATTCGCAAGGCTGCTATTGCTCATGTTACAGATAATGTTTCTGATAATGATCATTCAGACGAAGAAGATCCGGATTGTATGGAATTAATAGCAGAAGAAATGATAAAGCGGGGGAAACAACCCAATATCAGTTTTTTTGCTTTTACTGCTACGCCAAAATACAAGACATTACAAATCTTTGATGAACCGGGGTGTGATGGAAAGGCGCCGTTTCATCAATATACCATGCGTCAGGCTATTGAAGAGAAGTTTATTCTTGATGTATTGAAGAATTATACAACCTATAAAACCTATTTTCGTTTAGCTCAGTCCGCTAAAGACGATTCACATGTTGAGCATAAAAAAGCCGCACTGGCCTTAGCCCGGTTTGTAGAATTACACCCACATAACCTGGCACAAAAAACCGAAGTAATGGTTCAGCACTTTCATACCCATGTAAAACATAAAATCGGAGGACGAGCTAAAGCCATGGTGGTTACCGGCTCCCGTTTGCATGCAGTTCGATACAAACAGGCGTTTGATAAATATCTTAATGAGCATAGCTACAAAGATATCAAACCTTTGGTTGCGTTCTCAGGCAGTGTTGAAGATCCTGATGTGCCAGGAACAAACTGGACAGAAGTGATGATGAATAATGGCATTAAAGAAAGTGAATTACCGGAAAAATTTGATAGTTGTGAATACCAAATTTTACTGGTAGCAGAAAAATACCAAACAGGATTTGATCAGCCACAACTGCACACAATGTATGTAGACAAAAAATTATCTGGCATTAAGGCTGTCCAAACTTTGTCACGGCTTAATCGAACCTGTGCCGGAAAAGAAGATACCTTTATTCTGGACTTCAGAAATGAATCAGAAGACATTTTCAGTGCTTTCAAACCCTTTTATGATCAAACGCCAGCAGAAGAGCTAACAGATGCACAACATCTGTACCGATTACAGCATCAGTTAGACGAATCAGGAATTATATTTGTAGAAGAAATTCAGGCATTTTGTAATGTTTATTTTAAACCGCACAGAAGAGAAACGAAGCTCGACCATGCCGAAATGAATGGTATTCTTGATAAAGCAGTTGAACGCTATAATCAGTTACCGGAAGATGAGCAAGATGACTTTAAGGGGCTTTGTGTAAATTTTAAAAACATGTACAGTTTTTTATCTCAGGTCATTCCTTATCAGGATTCAGATTTAGAACAACTGTATACTTATCTGCGCTTTCTGCTAACTAAACTGCCACGCAGAGCTTCAAGTACAGCTTATCAGTTGGAAGATGAAGTTGAGCTGGAATATTACCGGTTACAAAAAATTAGTGAAGGCAGTATCGATCTGAAAGAGGGTGAAGCAGATGCACTTAAAGGACCCTCTGATGTCGGTACCGGTCGCTATCATGATAAGCAGATCCAGCTATCTGAACTCATTGATATTCTCAATAAAAAATTTGGAACCAGTTTTACTCAGGCAGATCAGTTATTTTTTGATCAAATTCAGGAAGAAGCTATCGGTAATAATGAGTTACAACAGGCAGCACGTGTAAACTCTATTGATGATTTTAAATGCGTGTTTGATAAAACCTTTGATAATTTAGTGATTGGCAGAATGGAAGACAATGAGGAGATTTTTAACAGATTAATGAGTGATGATGAATTTAAAAAGCAGGCTTTGGAGTATCTACTCCGCAAAACTTATAAAACTATAAATGAAGAAGAAAATGATTAAATAAAGAAAGATGTTAGACAGTGAATTTATACATAATGTCGTATTTTATTCAGCAGTGTCCATTTTGTTGTGTCTGTTGAGAATGAAAAGTATCTGTCATGATCATAGGATAAGTTGCTTTTAAAGAATACTGCCAGGACTCACGATAAGGCTCAAAAGCTTTGGCTAAACCAGAAAGTTTAGCCGCACTCGTCCTGTCTATAAAATGTTACGAAAAATTTCTCTCACTCCACGTTATCATTAGTGGTAGCGTCCATTTTATTGTATCTCTTGGCGAATGATTTGAGGCATTAAAGGTGTAAACTGTCTAAGGTTCTCCCACCTGCCAATAATTGATAGGGTAGCACTTTAATCGTAAATTTAATTTTTTTAACTAAGGAATCAATTATTGATAGGTTTCTCTGCATACGTATTTTCTTTTTTTCAAGAATACGGGTATTGGTTGGTAACCTCTCCAGAAAATCTTTTATTTTGCGTGTACCAGCAAATACTTTTTTATATTTATGCTTAAACACTCTTATGGTTTCCATTAGCTCCATTTCTTTAATATATTTATCGTCAAGAGTTTCCTTATCCAGACTTGTTATTGCAGCATCGTGCATCTTTTCATAAAAACTATTTACGTCTTTTTTTAGTAAGCGATAAACTTTATTATACTTTTTTGTTAATTTTCCTGTATCGTAAACACTTCCCAGATAAGTAAAAATTTCATTTAATTTAATATTTAAAACATCGTGATCAGGGTTTTCTGATGCATCTTCTTTTAGTTGAAACTTTGCAAATGTTTTTTCTATTCTCTCTTTATTAATTTCATCAATTTTTTCACAAAAACCTGTACATGTTTGCTGTGATTCTACAATAAAGATATCAATAGTATTAATTGTTTTTTCTATATAGAATTCTTCAAGCAATTCCCAAGTAGCGTCTAAAAAGTCAGGTTCCTCAGAATAAACGGTCTTAAACAAAGAATTTATTTCACTTTTTAACTTATTAAACATATGGTTTAGCGTATAATGAGCTGATGCAATTACTCTTTTAGTTTCCTGGCATATTGAGTCAGTCGTTGCTTTTGTGTGATTTTTTGTTTTCTCAAGATCATTTTTCTCCAATAATGTTTCTTGTTTTATGATTTCATAAGCTTTATCAAACATTGGCTCTGGAATACCATGATGTAATACCTGTTCAATAGCGCGCTCATTTTTTTTTTTTTTTGTGCTAGTTGATAAATGTTCCTGTTCATTGATGTGATTATTTGTCGACCCTTCTTCTAT